>JAEENR010000184.1 GCA_016283885.1 Verrucomicrobiota bacterium | reverse complement strand
TCAACAGCGTTCCACTATCGGGATCTGGCACTCATCACGGAGACGGCCCGGATCCTGGGCTATGAGAAAGATGCCGCTTTTTACAGTAAGCAGCGTGACTTTATAAAGAACAAGATCATTGAAAAATTCTATGACAAGGAAAACGCGACATTCGGCTCTCAGACGGCGGACTCGCTGGCACTGGATATGGGCTTTTTCCCGAACGGGGAGGAGTTCAAGATTTCGGATTCCATCGTGAAAAATATCAACGAAAAATACAGCGGCTTTATGCACTGCGGCGTTTTTGGTTTGGCCCGTCTGGGTCACGCGCTGAGCGATTACGGCAACGCGGAGCAAGCCTGGAAGGTTTTCACAAAAACCGGCACTCCCAGCTTCGAGGCGATGTGGAAGATTTGGGACGCGACGACTCTCTGGGAAACGCTGCCCATCTGGGAGAAAGATTATATCGGCAACGCCTCTAAAGATCATCCTATGCAGGCCGGTTATGATGCCTGGTTTTATGAAGCAGTCGCCGGCATTCGCCCCGATGCCGCAGCACCCGGATTCAAGCACATTCGTTTTTGTCCGCAGGTGTGCGACTACCTGGATTGGGCATTTGCCTCCGTGGAGACCGAATATGGGTTGGCATCCATTCGCTGGGAAAAGGGCGAAAAGGGTCTGACCTATCACATCACGGTGCCGCCGAATACGACAGCGTCCGTGGATATTCCGTCCGGAAAACGCGTGAACATGAACGGCAAGACTCTGAACTCACAGCTGACTCAATGCGCGATTGGTTCGGGTGAATATACCTTTGAGATCACACCGGCGGAAGCTGAGAATGCCAAGGATGCATTTGTGGCGTGCTATTATTTCCCCAACTATCATCCCGGCGATGCGCGCAATAACAAATACAAAGGCGAAGGCTGGTCCGAATGGGAAGTGGTCAAAGCCTCCAAGCCCCGCTATGAAGGGCACTATCAGCCGCGTGTTCCGCTTTGGGGATACACGGATGAATCCGATCCTAAGGTGATGGCACGGAAAATAGATGCCGCCGCGGATCACGGGATCGACGCTTTCATTTTTGATTGGTACTATTACAATGACGGTCTTTTTCTGGAACGAGGTCTGGAGCAGGGTTTCATGAAAGCACCTAATGCGAATCGTCTGAAATTCGCGCTCATGTGGGCGAACCATGACTGGCTGGACATCCATCCCTGGAAGTACTCGAACCCATGGGAGTGGAAACTGCTTTATCCCGGCAAAGTTACCCCGGAAGCCTTTGACAAGATGTGTGATTATATCATCGAGACCTATTTCAAACATCCGTCCTACTGGCTGATAGAAGGAAAGCCCTATTTCTCCGTTTATGAGCTGTCCAAGCTGATGGAATCATTTGGTTCATTGCAGGCGACCCGCGAAGCGATGGATCGTTTTCGCGCGAAAACAAAAGCGGCCGGATTCCCCGATCTGCATTTGAACGCGGTCGTCTGGGGACAACCTGTCCTGCCGCAGGAAAAAGGTGTCGCTGATCCGGTTCAGCTGATGCGGGATCTGGATTTTGACAGCGTGACTTCTTATGTATGGGTGCATCACGGCGGTCTCAAAGATTTTCCGGCGACCGATTATAATTATGTCAGGGATGAATATATGAAGTACTGGGACAAAGCGGAAAAGGAATACAATATCCCGTATTATCCGAATGTGACGGTCGGCTGGGATGGTTTTCCGCGTTCGCATCCGGATGATCCTTTGCAAGAGTCCAATCCCTTCCAGCGCGCGATGTCGGGCAATACTCCGGAGCGCTTGAAAGAGGTCGTGAAAATGACTCGCGATCGTTTGAAGAAACGTCCGGTCTCAGAGCGTATCTTCAATATCAACTGCTGGAATGAATGGACAGAGGGCAGCTATCTTGAGCCCGATACCCGTTACAAAATGGAGTATCTGGAAGCGGTCAGAGACGGCAAATAGATTCCTATGGCTCCGCAATACCTGCAATATTTGATTCCACTGGGCGCGTTTCTCGTTGGTGCCGCCGTAGTGTACATCGTGACAAAGGCCCACACTGCCAGAGCAGCGGAGGAGGCCGCACGGATGGAGACTCTGTTGAAGAATGAGATCAACACCCTGAAAGATAATTTGGAGGCTAAAGTTCAGGCAGTCTCCGAAAATATTTTGAAAGGGCGCTGTGACGAGCTAAAGGAGAAAAACGCGGAGCTTTTGGGGAATCGTGTCCAGGAATTGCAGGAACGCAATGAAGCCATGCTCAAACCTTTTGTGGATCCGATCCGCGAAGGAGTCGGCGAGCTTCAAAAGCGGTATGATGAACTTCAGAAAAAGTACGGAGAACTGCAGCAGAGCAACAAAGATCTTCTGGATCCTCTGCGTCAGCGCATGGAGGAATTCCGCAAAGCGGTAGAGTCATCGGAAAAGACAGGCATCGGATTGAATCAAAACCTGATGGGTGCCATCACGCAGATGCAGAAGGTCACGAATCAGGTGAGCGATTCCGCGAACAATCTGGCACAGGCGCTCCGGGGCAAAGTCAAAACACAAGGCAACTGGGGCGAAGTCACGCTTCGCCGTGTGCTGGAGTATTCCGGACTGAAAAAAGGATTCCATTTTAGGGAACAGGAATTTATTCCAAGTCTGGACGGGAAACGGCTCTATGCGGATGTCACCGTTGACTGGCCGGATGGGAAACATCTGGTCATCGACAGTAAAGTGAGCTTGAACAGCTACACGGATTACATGAACGCTGCCGATGACACGGTCCGCAAAGTGTGTTTGGAAAATCATTGCGGAAGTGTGTGGAATCATGTTAATGAATTGATCAAAAAAGATTACGTGGGTGCGAAGAAAAAGCTGGGTGAAGATGTCTTTGATTATGTGATTATGTTCATTCCGATAGAAGGTGCTTTTGATCTGGCAATGAAGAATAGCAGGATCTGGGATGAAGCATTCAAAAGCAAGATCATCATTGCTTCACCAGTGAATCTCATTACCCTTTTGCAGACGATCAACATCGCCTGGCAGAAATTTAATCAGGATAAAAATCAACAGGAAATCATCAAGACCGCGACTCAGTTGCTGGACCGTGTGAATGATTTTTATCTGAGGTTAGATGATGTAGGCAATCTGCTTACGAAAACACAAGAAACCTACAATGAAGCTGTGAAAAAGCTCCGTGGAGATGGCGGAGCACAGTCGGTAGTCAAATCAGCAAAAAAACTGGAAGCGCTTGGAATCAAATCTTCCAAAACGCTTCCGGCAAATTCACGCTTCAAATCCGACAGCGATGAATGATCTAAGCAATAGCGTCCAGATACGATTGCAAAATGATGGCGGCGGCCATTTTATCCACTTTCTCTTTACGTTTATCCCGGCGGACATCCGCTTCGATCAGCAGCCGGTTCGCCTGTGAGGAGGTTAGGCGTTCATCCCAGGTGCGAACAGGGATGTCCGGAAAATGTTCGCGCAGTCCCGCAACAAAAACTTTTACTTTTTCCGCGGCGGGGCCGTAAGTGCCGTTCATATTGCGCGGCATCCCGACCACCATCTGATCCACATCTTTTTCCTGGATGATGACACCCAGCGCCTCCCAGAATTTTTCCAAAGGTTCCGCCGGGATATATTCCAGCGGCTGTGCGATCATTTTCAGCTCATCGCTGATGGCGATCCCCATTCTTTTTGTTCCGTGATCTATGGCTAGTGTTCTCGACATATTCTGAAAATCAATCTGTGACTGAGATCTTGCTGCTGTGGATGTGATAACTCTCTTTGCTGCCAAGGATCTTATTATTTCTCAAAACGACATCCTGCGCGTTTCCGATATAGATCCCGTACAAATCCGGATCACTTTTGATCATATTGTTTTCAATAGTGATGTTTTTATGCAGATAAGTCGCTTCAGTATCCTTTGCGTCAATGATCACAGCGATGCCCGAGGCGTTGCCTTGCCGCCCTGTGCCGCGTCCGCACCCGGTGATGATATTGTCGCGGATGACGACATTTTCCGCATGACTGCCTTCCTGCCACCAAGATTCAGCACCCACATGGATAGCGGTGCCGGTGCTGTTTCTAAAGACGTTGTTTTGGATCAGCACATTTCTGGTTTTGACCAACACGGCACGGGCCAGGTGACTGTTCACAGTGGAGTTGACGAACTCCAGCCGGGGCAGTTTGGAAATGTTCATCAGGAAATATTTTCCTGCGGCATCCTCCGGCAGTTTTTCGGTGAATGTCACATCCCAGTATTTGTTTGGGATGGTATGCTCAGTTCCGGCTACAGTGAAAGTCGCGACCGGTTTCAGTGTATCGACTTCCACCAGCTCCATCACATCACCCTTATCAGGCAAGTCAGCAACCTGCGCGTGCGTGAAACCCCGGTGAGTGATCCCCAGCCGTGCTTTTTCACCATTCACTTCCATGATAGTTTGATAATAACCGTGAACATTTGTCGCGTCATCCTGATGTCCCTGGAATTTGCATCCGTTAAAGCGGATCAGACCGCTGCAGGAGGCGAAGTGCGTGGCATCCGTATTGCAAGAAAGGATATGGCCTTCGCTTGGCACAACGGACAGACGGTTCATAATGATGTCGCGGCTGTGGAATCCGACGATCCCCATTCCCGGCTGTGCGTGGATGGTGACATCATTCAGGGTGACCTGAGAACTTCTCAAGATCAAAATGGCCGGGCGGAAGTGGAAGCTGTGGATGACACCGATCCCTGCTCCCAGAAGTGACTTGTCGATCTTTGATTTGAAACGCACTTTTTTCCCATCGACCCATTCGATATCCGGGAAATAGACCGGGTTGGGCCACATCCGGTCTTCATCTTTTTCCCAGAAGACGGCCCGCAGAAACGGAGTTTTTTCTGTCAGCTCGCGCTCGTCATTGAAGACGGCCTCGAAGGCATTCGCTTCCACGGCGGTCACTATTCCATCAGAGAATGGTTTGTTTTTGTAATCGATAGTCAATCCTTCGATGGTGATATTTTCGCAGTTATCCAGCGAGATCGGCTCCATCCAGCCTTCACACATCAGCGTTGCGCCTTCGGCTTTGATAGTCAGATTTTTCGTGCCGTCAAAGTCCAGTCCTTTCGCATAGGGATAGTATGGCGTATAAATAACGGGTTCCGTGCTGCGTCCCATTTTGCTGGTCATCGCGTCTTGTTCCAGCTGGACTGCCGCCTCGTCCCTCAAACGGTAAACACCGGCCGGGATCTCCAGCACTGTGTTTGGGTTCTCTTTACAAAAGTGCACCGCCTTGCGCAGAGCTTCCGTATCGTCTATGTCGTCATTCGGCAGAGCACCGAGGCTGCTCACGTTCAATGTTACAGACACCGATCGTGAGGAATGCGTTTCATCTTGTTCGGACAATTTAATATTCACCGTGGCATTTACATCTGTCGTTTCAGAGAAAATTTCTTTTCCGTATTGACTCACGATGATCTTTTGTGTTTTCTCATCAATGCGCTGGATCTGGATATCCAGATCCGTGTTGAACGCGCGGATATGTTTTAAGGACATTTGATCCCAGTTTTTCGGCAGTCTCGGTGTCAGTGTGAAAGAGTTCAACCCTGTGGGACGGATCCCGAAAAGTCCTTCTGTAAAGATGCGGCAGTAGAGACCGCTTTCCGCGGACAGATGCCGCTGGCTTCCTTCCGGCCAGGCTTCCACCGGGTAGGGCACATGCTCGCCCAGCAGACGTGTCTTGGAATAGTACTCCAGATAATTCATGACTTTTTCCGTTTCACCCACGGTCAGGATGCCGCGCATAGCGTACAATGTGGAGCGGTCCCAGAAGGTCTTGCTCCCGGCCTGTGTCAAGATGCCGTTTTCAGACCACAACCGTGGTGAGAAAAGAGCGGCGATCGTTCCGTCTTTGCGCTCGGTGATGCCCACGCACAGCGGCATACAGATCCAGGAACGCAGCACGTCATTGCCGTCGTAGTACCGATATGTGTCAAAGTCTTCTACCTTAGCGGCAAAATAGCGGTCAATGGCTTTACGCAGATCGGCAGCCTGATTCCGATAAGTTTGCGCGGTTTCTGCCGGTTTGCCCAGATCCTCCGCCAGATAGGCCGCGGATAGCAGCGCGTCATAATAAAGGGTGGAGGTACAGAGATTCGCTTTGCCGGCAGGGAAACGTCCTTCCAGTTCATCGGAATCGGATTCAACGACCCCCGCGTCATTCAGCTTGCGGTGGCAGTATTCCAGACACCATTCGATCAGCGGCCAAAGCTCTTCCGCTTTTTCTTTGCTGCCTAATGTGAGCGCGTAACGGCTGGCACCGTAAGCGATCATAGCGCCGTCACCGCGGTCACCGGCTCCGTTCCAGATATCGTCACCTTCCGCGATGATGGAAGAGGGGATCGGTTTGAAATCTTTATTCATGAACCGGGCAAAATGCTTATAGGAAACCATGGCCGATTCGTTGCCCACGGGGTAACCCAGATAGGGGAAGAACGGATTCACATACTCGGCCTGATCATTGGCCCAGATGGCGGCATAGTAGGATTCACCGCCGGGACCGTGCAGGAAACCGCCCTTTGTTTCAAAGATGCTTTCCGAGGCACGGATCTTGGCAAAACGGAACATCGTGTTCAGGACTTCATCCGGCGTATCCAGTATCAGATTGTCAGAGAATGTGCGGATCAGTTCTTTCCGTTTTTCCAGCTCTTGTTTGACATCCTCCACGGCCTCAGTTGCTACGTGTCTGCTGTCAAAACCATTATCGTTTTTTATTTCATCTTTTTTATAACCGGTGATCGTCACGAAGAAATTCACTTCCTGATCTTTTTCCAGAATGACCGTGCCACCGGTCTGCCGGACGATCAGCGAGTAACTGCCGTAAACACCTTCCTTTTCCGGGGTAGAGATCATGGAAAGCGATTGAGGCAGCTCCACACGCATATTCCGGCCGGATGTATTTTTGATGGTGTAGTATTCGCAAAATGCCGGCTTATCCACAGAGGGGAACAGTTCCCGTGTCAAATGGATCCCGTTGGAAAAATCGCTTTCCACAGTCATGATCCCGTTCAGTTGAATGGATCTGACTTTTTCATTTTTCAGCGACGAATTGTTGATCAATATTTTGGAGGTGACATCTTCGCCCATGCGCCGCATCAGACTGGCATGTGTATTGTTGGGGATCGTGCGCAGCAGCGGCCAGACCATCCCGCGTTCCAGATAGAACGATCCGTCCTCATTGATGCCGTAACGCAGGACGGTGGCAACTCTGCGGCCGGCCATCTCGATATGGTCATAATGAGGAAGTGAACTTTTATCCGTCTGCCAGCGGATACTTTGATCTGCGTTGATGCTCCAGCGGCTGGGCTGATCCTCCGCGGTCAAGGCGGTACACCATCCGGCCGTCAGCAGAGCCAGGATCAAGAACATTTTTTTCATAACTTATTCTATATCAATATTACTAAATAAAACTGCCGCGAAAGAGAAAACTCTCGCGGCAAAAATTCTTCAATTTCTTACGCTCCGCCGCAATGGCCGAAGCGTGTTTTTCAATAAAAGAGTTAAAGCAGCGTAAGCAGTCCCACTCCCGCCGCTGCCAGGACTTCACCGGTGGACACCGCCCAGTTCCCTGTACCCAGGCTGGGGACAGAAACGGCGGCTCTCAGGAGTGACTTTCCGATATGAGCTGCGGAAGCGGCACCCCCGCCGGCGATGATCGCCAGTGTCCATTTCATCAGCGGGGAAATATCTACAAATAAAGCGGCGGCAACGATCGTTCCGGCTGTGGCGGCTGCCGGTGCGGCAAGCACATCCAGAAAATGATCCAGTACCGGGATATAATAAGCGCAGATCTCCAGCACCGTCGCTGTGGAAAATACGATGAGCGCCGGGTCTGATGCCAGCCACATCCAGTTTTCACCCAAGGTCAGATACTCACAACGTGCGCCCAGACTCAGCACCAGCATCGGGATAAAAACGCGAAAACCGCAAACAGCGCTCAGAGCCACACCCATGATCAAACTTATCAAAATATTTTCCATTTGAATATCCTCATTGCGGGATCGTTTACCCGCTAATCATATTAAACGTTTTTTCGGGTGTTTTTATTCAAATTATTTTTGAGTATATCCGTTTTCTCTGAACCACTGGATGGCATCTTCCAAAGCTTGCCGCGGAGGAGTTTGAGGCAGCCCCAGTTCCTTGATCGCTTTGGAAGGATCGAAGAACATCCGGTAAGCGGCCATTTTCACTCCGGCGATCGGTGCCTTGGGCGGCTTCCCGGTGAAGTGCGAGATCGCCTCATTCACATAAGCTGCAGCCAGTGCTACCTTGTAGGGGATCTTGATCTTAGGCGCTTTCAGCCCGGTGATATCCGCCAGTACTGTAAAGGTATCCTTCATCATCCAGTTCCCTTCGGCGTGTCCCAGGATGTAGCGCTCGCCGATGCGGCCCTTTTCCGCGGCCAGGATATGACCCTGAGCCACGTCCCGCACATGGACCCAGTTCAGACCGGTTTCCAGATAGGCCGGCATTTCACCTCTCAGAAAGTCCAGGATCACTTTTCCCGTGGGAGTCGGTTTCACATCATAGGGGCCGATGGGTGCTGTCGGGCAAACGATCACGATGGGCGCGCCGTTTTTGATGAATTCCCGTGCTTTCAGTTCCGCCAGCCACTTGGAGCGTTTGTAGGCGTTTGTCAGATTTTGAGGGAAGGGATCAGTGGATTCATTCGCCGGCGGTTCGGAAAGACCGGTCTCGTGTGTGATGCCGATGCATCCGACCGTGCTGGTATAGACGATCCGGCTGCATCCTGCCGCCTGAGCCGCTTCCAGGACGTTGTGAGTGCCGTCCACATTAGTCTGGAACATGGGGCGGTAATCCGCCAGCCAGAGATGATAGCTGGCCGCCGCGTGGAAACACCAGTCGCACCCCGCAACTCCCTGTTCCACGGATCTTTTGTCCAGAACGTCTCCGCGGATCGTTTCATAATCCTTGCTGCTGAGACCTTCCAGACCGCGCAGATTGCTGGAACCCCTCACCAGTATCCGTACCGTATGCCCTTGCTGGACAAGCAGACGGACAAGATTTCCGCCGATAAAACCTGATGCGCCTGTTACAAAACATTTCATACGTACACTCCTCCTGGAATATCTCCGCGGCGGTTCCTTGCCGGGAATTACTTAGCTCCCAGCCCCCGAAACACGACAGGGATCGTTTTGATCAGGATCTTGATGTCGCCCCAGAAACTCCAATTGTCGATATATTCCAAGTCCAAGCGGACCCATTCTTTAAAATCTGTTATATTATTGCGCCCGCTGATCTGCCACAGGCAGGTCATTCCCGGCCTCACGCTCAGGCGGCGGCGGTGAGAAATGTCGTCAAAATGCTTGGTTTCATCCACCGGCAGGGGACGCGGGCCCACCAGACTCATTTCTCCCTTCAGTACATTCAGCAGCTGCGGCAGCTCGTCCAGACTGGTCTTGCGCAGGAATGCGCCGATCTTCGTTACGCGCGGATCGTTCGTCACCTTAAAGACCGGGCCGCTCATCTCGTTCAGACGCTCCAGCTCATGTTTGCGCATTTCCGCGTTGTTGACCATCGAGCGGAACTTATACATGGTGAAAGGCTGCCCGTTCAGGCCGCTGCGCTTTTGTGCAAAGAAAACAGGACCGGGCGACGCGATCTTGATTGAGAGAGAGATGATCAGGAACAGAGGCGAAAGGATCAGCAGCAGAATGAATGAACACACATAATCAAGTATCTGTTTGGCAAAGGACTGCAGCGTGAATTCCGGCGCGGTGCGGAACACCAGCAGCGGACTGCCCACCAGTGTATCCAGTGTGGGCTTGCAGATCTCCGTATGGAAGAAGTTAGCCAGCACCCAGACATCAACACCTTCCAGCTCACAGCATTGGATGATTCTTTCCACCGTGCTGAACTGGGCATACTTGGAACCGACAAAAACGATATTGGGCGACTGGTCATGCAGCAGATTCAGCAAGGCTTCCTGCGAAGCCTGTTCGACATCAAACTCTCCCACGACCTCGAACTCATTCTTACCCATATCCTTTAATTTCTTGCGGATACGCCGGGCTTCACTGCCGTTGGCCGCGATAATGACACGCTTCGAGAATTGAGTCCGGCCCAGAGAACTGCCTCTCAGCCACCGCAGCAGCTCGTCCTTGATCGCCACCAGTGTGAATGTCATCGGCAGGAACAGCAGCAGGACGGAACGGGCCAGCGTCCACTTCATCAGGAACATCGCCAGAATGATGATCATGAACAGCAGCAGACAGCCTCTGCCCAGCGCGGCGTAATGCCTGACACGGGAATTGGGAAGCAGATCCCGTGTGTAATAACCCTGTGTGTAGAAAATGAAAGGTGTCAGAAGGGGGATCAGGATCATGACCCAGGTAAATCGCTCAAAACCTTCGATATCAGATGGATCCGGCAAAAAGTCAATATTGATCTGCGCACGCAAAGCATGGGAGAGCCACAAGCCAAGCATACACAAACCCGCGTCCAGAAGCATCTGCACCTGGACCAATATGTTTCTTTCTCGCTGGAGCATGGTTAAGAAATAACCACTTCCCAAAGAATACCATTCCCGGAGTTCGACTGCAACATCTTATCATTAGTTTTGCGTTTTTCTTATGAATCAGTATTAGAAGCGCAAATAAACTCAAAATCGTCATAAGAGGTGGTTTTGAGTTTATTGATTTTCAGGGGATTTAAAAATTTTTTTCAAATTTTTCAAAAAATCATTTGACAATTGAATTTCTATATGTCTTACTAAATAACTTGTTGTAAGAAACAACGAATCTACGAAAGGTATAACATTATGAGTAAAGCATTTAAAATAAAAGCAATAGGCTTATCAGCAATTTTTTCATTGCTGGCTATAG
>JAEENR010000183.1 GCA_016283885.1 Verrucomicrobiota bacterium | reverse complement strand
ACTGATCAATCCGCTGAAACCGGGTTATGAAAATCCGTGGACTTATGTGCATTTTCCGGAATGCTACTACTCAACCAATGACTACACCAAACCACTGCCGGGAATCAGTCAGAAAAATAAAGTCTATGGCGAAAAAGTAGCGGAGATGCTGAAGGTGAAAACCGCGGATGATTTTCTGGCTCAAAACAAAGACCGTCTGGCCAATTACGCCGCTAACCAAATGCTGCTTCAGGATTTTTACTGGCAATTCTACGACCGCGAGATCGTTGACGCGGATGCCTCCAAACTGGTGAGAAATCCGTCCGGTCTGATCCACGACAACGCTCTGGCCACCGTGGTGACACCGGATGAACGAGGAGATGTGCAGCTGCTTTACGATCTGGGCGAACAAAGCTGCGGCTACTACAGTTTCCGTCTGAAAGCACCGGCCGGAACGGTGCTGGATGTCGTCCAGCTGGAATACATCGCCAAGACAGGTGAGATCCAGACTCCGCGCGAGAATCGGAACGGGATGCGCTATATCACCAAAGAAGGTCTGAATGAGAAGATATCTTTCAAGCGGCGCAGCGGACGCTATATTTTCCTGACTTTGCGCAACATGACCGCGCCGGTGGAGATCCAGAATTTCCATCTGATCGAATCCACCTACCCCGTGGATTATCAAGGTTCCTTTGCCTGCAGCGATTCCCAGCTGACGAAGATCTGGGAAATCTCCAGCCGCACTCTGAAACTGTGCATGGAAGACACCTACACGGATTGTCCGCTTTACGAACAGACACACTGGGTCGGTGACGCTCGCAATGAGTCTCTGTTCGGATACGGTGTGTTCGGCGCGGAAGATCTGGCCAAACGCTGTATCAATATCACAGCACAGTCCATGGAACATTATCCCTTCGCCGGATGTCAGACACCCAGCTGCTGGGATACACTGCTGCCGGCCTGGAGTTTTCTCTGGGGCATTTCCGTTTGGGACTACTACTGGCAGACCGGCGACAAGGAATTCGCCAAAAAATATCTGCCCTACGCACTGAAGAATCTGAAAAACACCGCCAAATACATCAATCAGGACGGTCTGTTCAGCGGACCTTTCTGGAATATGTTCGACTGGTCCGGAGCTGATCAAGGCCCAAATACAGTCATTCATAACAGCATGTTCATGGTGGGCGCGATCGATGCCGCGCTGAATCTCTCCGCGGCCATCGGCGGCTGCGAGGACGACAAGTGGATGCGCGTGACACGCGGCAATCTGGTCAAAGCGATCAATAAACTTTGGGACAAAGAAAAGCAGTCTTATCCGGATTCCATCCGCAATGACGGCAGCATCAGCCCCAGCATCTGCCAGCATACGAGTTTCCTGTCACTGCTCTATGATATCTGCGATCCGGAAAACCAGGCAGCCGCTATCAACAATGTGCTGAATCCGCCTGAAAAGATGGTGAAGATCGGCTCACCTTTCGCCGTGCTGTATCTGTATGAGATGCTGGAGAAATACGGTTATCAGGATGTGATCATCCAGCAGATCTACAAGAATTATCTGCCTATGCTGGAGATCGGTTCCACCACCGTTTGGGAAAGCTTCCCCGGCGGTACAACGATCCCGAAATTCCCGACACGCAGTCACTGCCACGCGTGGTCATCCGCGCCGAGCCGTTTCCTGCCGCGCGTCGTACTGGGTATCATACCGACTGCTCCGGCGGCTGAGACCGTCGAGCTGAGTCCGCGGATCTATGATCTGACCTGGGCCGAAGGCAAATTCGCCACCACAAAGGGTGTGATCAGTGTTCGCTGGAAGATCAACGGCCAGACACTGGACATCCATTACAGCGCACCCGCCGGAGTGGATATGCAGTTCAAATCCAATCCGACACTGGAGCGGTTTGAGAAAATACAGCTCAACGGCAAAGAAGTGAAATAAATCACCAACTCAAGATCCGCAGATAATCACGATGTTATCTGCGGATCTTTGTCTGCGGATATGGCATCCAATAAAATCCAATTAAACGAAAGCCAAAAACAGGCTGTCCAGGCCGAAGGGAATGTGATCGTCTCCGCCGGAGCCGGCAGCGGTAAGACACGTGTACTGGTGGAACGCTGTCTGGATCGCGTGCTCAAAAATGAGGTCAGTCTAGAACAGGTACTCATGATCACATTCATGAAAGACGCGGCTACGGAAATGAAGATGCGCATCCGTGATCGTCTGTGTGAAGAAATCGATAATGCCGCAGAGACCGGGAACCGCAAAGAAGAAGACCGTCTGGAACTGGAACTCACTTACCTGAACGATGGACATATTGCCACCATCCACGGGTTCTGCGTGCGCCTGATCCGGGAACACTTTGACATCTTTCGCGATTATATCGACAAGCCGGGACTGAATGCCCGCAGTCTGGATGACGCAACGACTTTTCGCCTGAAAAGAAACGCCTTCCGGATCGTCATCCGGGAATACTATAAAAAGGACAAAAAGAACGAGGATAAAAGTATAGACAGATCAAACCCCGTGACCTATCTGAGATACTACCTCGATAACAATGTAGAAGCGCTGCAGGATATCGTTTTCTCGATCTACGATCATGCCCAGTCGCAGCCTGATCCGGAAGGATGGATAGCCCGGCAGATGCAAAGAGCCGATTCGGAGATCCCCGATTACTGGCTGGACAGCTTTTTTGGAACTGAGAATCATCCCGGCGAATTGATCCCAAAAATCAAAAAGATCCTGGAAGCCCCGGATTCGTTCAAGAAAAAAGTTCCACAAGATTTATTGGATAAAATCTCTGCTCATACTCATAAACTTCTTGAAGATCCCACACGAGAAAACCAGATCGAATTTCTGGAAACGATCGGTTCACTTTCAGAAGATCTTAGCCAGATATTCATGAGCAATCCATGTCAGGATCTCATGGAGTATTACTCCTTTTACAAAAATCTGAAAGCGGACTGGGACGATACACGCTGGATCATCACTCAGTTGATTCGGCTGACACAGGGTTTTGAAAAAGAATTCAGACGGCAAAAACATTTTTATAAAGGGATCACATTTACAGATCAGCTGCAATTCGCCTCCAAAGTTCTGGAGAATGAGGAGATCCGTAAAAATATCCAGGAACGCTACAAAATGATTTTCGTAGATGAATTCCAGGATATCGATCCCATCCAGGACTCGATCATCAGAAGGATCGAACGGGGAAACCGTTTTCTGGTGGGTGATGTCAAGCAGAGCATTTACCGTTTTCGTTTTGCCGCGCCGGAAATCTTCCGCGGATATGAAAAGCTGGCTTCCGCCGGGAAAGAAGGATGGCAGCTGTGTCTGCTCAATGAAAATTACCGCAGCCAGCCGGACATTATCCATTTCATCAATGATTTGTTTTCGGAAATTATGCACGGGGATGTTGATTTTGATGAAGATTCCAAACTAAAACCGCAAAAGGAAAATAAAAAATCTGATGTCCCCCGGATCCAGCTGCTCTTTAATTGCAGGATAAAGCAAAACGGCACGGAGCAGGATACCGAAGACCCGCAAAACGCGGATGCCCTTGATCTGACAATGATCGAGCAGGAAGCCATTATGACCGCGGATCACCTGCTCAAGATGAAACAGGAGATCCTGGACGAAAAAGACGGCCAACCCCAGACACGAAAATGGGGTGATTTTGTTCTGCTCTGCCGAAGCGGCATTTCCAACATAGCTCCGGTCTTTATTCGTGAATTTGAAAAACGAGGCATTCCCATCAGTGCGCCGGGCATCTCGCTTTTTGAATGTGTGGAGATCATAGATCTGCTCAATCTGCTCACACTGCTTGACAATCCAAGGCAGGATATCCCGCTAGCCGGTCTGCTGCGCTCCCCTTTCATCGATTTGGATATGGATGAGCTGGTAGAACTTCGCCGGTCGCTGGGCGATACTCCGCTCAGCGAAAACTTCTTCAAACTGCTGGATCATCCCGATGAAAATCTCAGCGAAGGCATCCGTAAAAAAATCGATTATTTCCTCAAAGAATTTTTCCACTGGCGTGAACGGATGCGGATCTTGCCGGCATCACAGTTGCTGGAGGAGATACTGCTCAATTCCCATTACGAAGATGCCATTATGAAAGAACCGCTGGCAGATCAGAAAATCAAAAATATCCGCAAACTCCTGCTCATGGCGGAAGATTTCGATCCGTTGCGCCGTCAAAGCGCGCGCCGTTTCCTGGCCTACACAAAAGTCTTTCAGGAATACGAAAAAAATGAGATCGCCAGCGCAAATTCATGCGACGGGGCGGATGTCGTACAGATACGAACGATCCATAAAAGCAAAGGTCTGGAATTTCCAGTCGTTTTCCTGATCAATACAAATAAAGATATTTTCAAAAATTCAAATAAACTTCCGGTTTCCATCGACAGTGAAATGGGCATCATCTGTCAGTCCTGTTCACAAAAGGACGGTTATCCCGTCAAAAATGAAAACATGGGTTCCTGGGCATATAAACAAATCGATGAACGTGAAACCCGCTGGGAGGAGCTGCGTATGCTCTATGTGGCATTGACCCGAGCATGTGAGCATCTGATCATCACCGGTTCGTTCAATATCACCGGGAAAGACGGAAAATATGAATCGCTAAAATTCTTGAATACAAAGCCAGCCGATGCCAGAAACTATATGACTTGGCTTCTGTCATGGGTAAACAGCAAATGCAAATGCGATTCCGTTCAAAACTTTGACACGTTCACGGGCAACTTTTTCGACAGTGTTCGATCTGCTGAAAATAAGACGATGGCAGATAAAAATATTTTCAGAACTGTCTCCGAACCGTCTATTGAATTCGGTGTTGAACTTCATTCTTATGCGGATAAAGTCTCTGCGGTGCCAGGCTGCGAGGATACGGAATTCCAAAGGGAGCCGGTTTCCAAAGAGGATCTTGATGCGGTCATACAATACGTAAAAAATTGGAAATATCCCTACAGACAGGTGGTGGACATTCCCTCCAAAAATTCGATCACGAGTCTGAAAATGGAGGCAAATCTGCGAAAACAGCGACAAAACTTTTCAAGAAAAAATTCTGTCAAAAAAGTGGTGCGCGCACAGCAGCCAAACGAGGAACCCATACGCCGCGGCATAGCCTATCACGCGGTGCTGGAGCATCTGCAAATGAAACCCGAATATGCGGACAGACCGCCCGGAATAGGTTTCTACAACGGCATGATCCACTATCTCACAGAAACGGGATTGTTGACCAGCGAGATCGCCACTTCTATTTCACCCGAAGAATTATCACGGTTCTGGCAGACTGATTTGGGCAAAGACATCCTGCGCAAATGGGAATATGTCCGGCGTGAAGTCTCATTCTCTATCCGTCTGAACGCGGAGAAACTCACCAGCATGGGGATCGAATCCGGTATTGAGGGAACAGATGAAACGCTCGTCATCCAGGGTGTGATCGACCTGATGATGATTGATGAAAACGAGATATGGCTGCTGGATTACAAGTCAGATCAGATCAGCGAGATCAACATCCAGAGCAAGATCAACTCCTATCTCCCTCAAGTGAGGCTTTATACTTACGCGCTGGAATCGATTTATAAACTCCCGGTGACACGTTGTCATATCGTCTTTCTGAAAGACACATGTCTCTATGATGTCAGAAACAACAAATTGATCACTGCCGATGGAAAAGAAACGGTCAATCTTGTTTGAGAAAAATCTTTTCCAGCTGTGCCGCTAATTCCTCAAGTGTGCCGTTGTTATCCACTATAAATTGAGAGCGGCGTATTTTTTCCTCGATCGGCCACTGACTCATGATGCGCCCCTGGATATCTTCCTCGCTCATACCCCGTTTCAGTAAACGCTGGCGCTGTACTTCCGGTGTTGTCTTCAGGCAAATCACAGCATCGAAATCGGACTCCATCCCGGTTTCAAAAAGCAGCGGTATGATCACAACACAGATCTTCCCGCCATTGTCTTCGCATTGCTGTTTCCACAGAAGCCAGCGTTCACGGATCAGCGGATGCAGGGTCTGTTCCAGAAATTTGCGGGCAGCCGCATCCTGAAAAACGATCTTCGCGACAGCTGCGCGGTCCAGTGTTCCATCTGAACAGAGAATTCCTTTTCCAAAATGATCCACCAGTTTTTGCAAGCCAGGTTCTCCCGGCAGCACGACATCCCGTGCCAGATCGTCGCTGTCGAGCACAGGTATCCCATGATCCTTCAGCCAGTCAGCCGCCGCGGATTTTCCCATTCCGATCCCGCCGGTTATCGCATAAGCCCGCATATCTTTATTCAAAAGCGGAAGGTTGTCCGCAGCCGGGCAAATAACCTTCCGTTTTCATTGTCGTGTTTTATTATTTCTCGACCCAACGATAGAGCGCACGTCCATTGGGCGCTGCGTCGCCGTTAATGATCCAGTCAATCGGATTGTTTTCATTCTGCATATTGTCCGACCACTTGAAACGCAGACGCAGTTTTTCACCGTTTTTAGCCTGGAGCAGGCTTACCGGCAGACTGATCACGATCCGGTTATCCTTAATGGTGCAGCTTCCCTTGCCTGTCTGCTGCCAGTTGGAGGCCGTTTCGGCGCTGTAGGAATGGAACAGGGCGGTCTTTCCCTTTGCGTCCACCGTCACACGATACTGTATGCCATGCCACTGCGGCTGCTTCGTGTTCTCAACTGTCAGCCACAAGTTCATCCATTTGGAATCAATCTCTTTTGTCAGCGGTTCCGCTGTCTCGGCCATGAAATAGATTTTCTTTCCGGCCCTGGCCACCTTGCTGCGCACGATGTCATTACGCCCGGAGTCGTTCACATACGTTCCCAGTCTGGGTCCATAAGCGCGATGATTCCGGTGGAAGGTATCGCCCTGATCGTCATTGTACAGGGGCAGGACATCATCCCAGTTTTCCGCCTTCCAGTTGGCAGGTTTGTTGGCAGATGCTTCCGGCAAAGGACGCACCCCTTTGAATTTGCGGATATTGCTGCACAGTTGATAGTAGTAGTTATCTCCAAAACCGCCTGTCATCGGTTCGATGTCGCGGTTGTATTCCATGTTATAGACATCCACAAAGATACCTTCCGGATCGCTCAGGCGTTCTCCCGCGTATTCCTTCCAAAACGGGATATCATTATGGACAAAGCGCATGGCGATCCATTCGTTCCATTGTGTCACAAAGACGAATTCAGGATCCACTTCCAGAGCGCGTTTCCATTGCTCGGCAAAGTAAAGTCCCAGCTCCGTGCGGTGCGGCTTGGGATTGCTTCCGTCATGAAAACTCTTGCCACGATCACTGTTGGGATGCTCCGCCGTGGAAACGACTATCTGCTCCGGTTTTTCCGGGGACTCATGCCAGCCGTAAGCCTGCGGCGTGTGATCCAGCCAGGGCCAGGCATCGTGACCGTCTTTGAACCATTTATCTCCGTCACCGTCTTTGCTCCATGCCCAGGAACGGCGCAGCGAGAAGAAGTTCTTCACCTCATCCGACAGTCCCTCATCTTTGGACATCATCAGCGGTTTGCCTTTCCAATAAAACCAGAGATCTTTGTACAATCCTTTGGAATACAGATCCCGGTAGAGAGCGTTCACCACATCGGCATGAGCTGTATTGGTCAGGAAAGAGACTGCCGGTGTCTTTCCTCCATGAGCGCGGATATCGGCGTAAATGCGCAGCAGGTTCATGTAAATATCATGATAGTGCAGCGCGTTCGTCACATCAAAAATGATCACATCCACCCCGGCATCTGCCAGAAGCTGGGCATTGTGACGGATCACCCATTCGTCATCGGCCACATAGTAACCATAGAGAGACTGTCCCCAGTGATGGTATGCGTGACGCGGACCCCACTTGCGCTGTCCCGGAGGATCCAGCAGGATCAGGGAATTATCATAGGGACAATTCGGATCCACCTGATCTATCGGAACGATCCCCTGCCCCGCCGGCATCGGTCCGTTATGGGCTCCATGCCAGATGTAATAAAACACACCGACATATTTTCCATCGCGCGGAGCCGGTGCCGTATCCTCTAAAGGCAAGGCACGTCCCAGCGCGTCTTCCGCGGCCCAGGTGTCACTCATTGTATCCACAGCCCGGAGATCTGATATCCCTGCCGTCAGCAAACCAACGGT
Source organism: Verrucomicrobiota bacterium (assembly GCA_016283885.1). Classification (GTDB taxonomy): domain Bacteria; phylum Verrucomicrobiota; class Verrucomicrobiia; order Limisphaerales; family UBA1412; genus UBA1412. The sequence goes on along the minus strand of JAEENR010000183.1, from coordinate 2,301 downwards.
CAACAGGCTCATCCAAAATTTACGTTTCTTTGTCATCGCTTTTTATTTATCTATTTGATTTAAAATTTTCGTTTACCAGCATCATCATGATGTTCTTTAGAGGCTGAATACGTTCAGCAATATTTTTAGAATCATTCAGCTGCATCATAGTTCCAATTCGTTACCATAGCATCCTTGTTTTGGAATAAGTGATAATCATGATAGCAAATATTACCAACCAACCTAACCCCAAAAACAAGCAAACTTCTTTTTCCTTTGCTTTTTTATGTGATTTACAGAAATTAATTCTATCAATCTTATTCTTTGCAGATTTTAAATATTTGCATAAATACCATAAAATGTAACCTATCCAACCAGCTAGGATACCTACTCCAATATGATACAACACTGAAATTAAAAGGAATGATAAAACTTCATCTGATGCATGTTTTTGAGGGAAAAAATCTTCTGAATTTGATAGAAATATAATAGGTGACATTGTAAAAAATATTATATCACTACAAAAGAAAACTGATATACCACATACTGCACCAGTAATTCCTCCATATCTTTTAAAGACATTAGATGCACTTCCCCTTCGGCACCATAAATATATTGGATTTACTTTTTTCATAAAATATTTTCATTAGTATTTCAATGGATGTTAGTGAGTTTTGTTTGTTATTTCCCTGTTTTCGCTTCGTCTTTCTTCTCCGGGAACGCGGCACTCAAAGCGTCATACTCTTTTTTAGAAATAGGAAGCATACATCCATGGCGCACCTTATCCGGCATCGTGTAGCGATCCCAGTCCGGTCGCTGCTTGCCGGCCACCTGAAACCATTTCCCGTCCAGGTCATCCGTCACCGACAGACCATAAGAGACACCGGGATACTGTTCATAGTACAGATACCATGCCTTGCCATTGGGCGAAGGGATCAGCATGGGTGCTTCACGAAAACTGGGGCTGAGCGGCTCTCCCGGTTCACTGTAGGGGCCAGTCAGATTCTTGCTTTTGCAGATGCGGATCGTTTTGCCCGTTACCCAATCCAGTGTGGGATAACGTTCGTCCTTCAAAATCGCGTAGTAGAAATCCCCCACGTGCCGCACGCTGACATCGATCGTAGCCATATCCCAATTATAGAAGAGCTTCTTCGGTGGTTCGGAGAAAGTCTTCAAATCTTTGCTCAGTGCGTAGATTGTGCGCTGACCGGCCCAGTAAGGCTCCGGCAGATCGGTCTTGCCCAGATCGTGCGTCGTGTGCCAGGTAACGATATACTGACCGCTTGCCTTGTCAAAATACATCTTGGGTGCACCGATCCTCATCATCACGGTCGGATAATCCGGAATGGATTTCAGATCCGGGCGATACTCGCTGTAGTGCTTCCAGGTGATCAGATCATCCGATACCCAGAAGTGGATATCCGGGCGGTCATCGCCGCTGTTGCCCACCAGATAATAACGGCCGTCATGGCCTTTGCAGATATCCGAGTGACCCCGGTACTCCTCGAAAACACGCTTTCCGCCGTTGAGCTGATGCCAGTGCAGACCATCCAGGCTCACACTGTAATACAGCCGCCAGTAATCCCCTTCCATCATGTGCGCAAAGAGGTAAGCCTCGTTCACGGCTTTTTCTCCTTCCTTGACCTGTCCCGGAGGCTGAGGCATCTGTGCCTGTGCCGTCATTGCTAACCCAACAACTGCCGCCAGTATACAAACACAACGGCGAACAGGATTCCATTTCTTCAATAATTTTTTCAACATAGCTTTCCTTCTATAATTTGTTTATAAACCGGCCATCATTTCTCCACAGCATCTGCCGCTTCCGTCATGATGGTATCCTCATGCTCATAACACGGAGCGCAGCAGCACAAGAACCGCAGAACCTCCGTGCCGGTATTCCATATCCTGTGACGATCACCGGGATGCATTCCGATGGCATCACCCACGCTCACATCACGATACTCGCCGTTCACACGGATCCTTCCCTGTCCGTGGGTGATATAATAAATTTCCTCAGACTTTGGATGATAATGTTCCTCGGTGGACTGACCGGGGTAAAGACGAGCCTCCGCCAGACTTTGATTGCGGATCCCGGAATTGCGATATGCCATGATTTCCCGGATCTCCGATGTATCTTTGGTCACAAAAGCAGGAACTTCATTCAAATTTTTAACATCCATACCACCCCGATCATAACTCAAACTCTCCTCAGAGACAAGCTCTTCCCGCAAATAAACCTCCGTCCGGCCACATACCGCGTTTTCAACAAATTACATTTTCTTCCTGTTTTTTATTGCAAAACTCTCAACATCTGCTAAAGTT
>JAEENR010000182.1 GCA_016283885.1 Verrucomicrobiota bacterium | reverse complement strand
AACCTGCAGCGGTCGGTGATCCTGCCGAGCGAGAAAGCTTTCTCGTACAAAATGAGGCTGGAAGCGATGAGAAGGCAGCAGGGTGAGCGGACAGACTTAACTTCTGCCCCAGTGGAGCAGAAGTCTTCCAGAGAAATTCTCGCCGACAACTCTCCCGACAGTCATGCCCAGATTCAACGTTTCATTCGCCTCACCGAACTGATCCCGGAGCTTCTCCAGATGGTCGATGATGGTAAGATTGCCATGCGTCCGGCTGTTGAGCTTTCGTATCTCACAAAGAAGGAGCAGCAATGGCTGGCGGAAGCCATAGATTATGCCGACTGTACGCCATCGCACACACAGGCTATTCGCATGAGGGCCTTTTCCAAAGACGGAAACCTTGGTCCTCACGTGATTGAGAACATCCTCAACGAGGAGAAACCCAATCAGGTTGAAAAGATAAGCCTGAAGTATAACGATGCCAAAAGGTTCATCCCCTCCAGCGTTCCGATCCAAAAAGCCGGGGAATACATCATGAAAGCGCTGGAGTTTTACCAGCGATATCAGGAGCGGCAACGCGGGATGGACGCACGCTGATTCCCCCTGATTGGGGGGTAACGCGCCTCGAAATGGCATCGGGGGTTTCCCCTCTCACACTCTCCCTATTAATACCATCATGCCGTCTAAAAAGGGAATAGATAGTTATTGAGTCAATTAAGATACCTGAAGTATCTACAGGGGCCTGTCAAAGACGGGCTCCTTTTTCATGCAACAAAAAGAACGGAGGAAACACATGAAGAAAATCATCAAGAGACTGGGCACGGCGCTCATGGCTGGGCTGCTGTGCCTCACATCACTCAGTCTGATGCCGCTCAAGGTGCAGGCTGCCACTGTCACTCACGGGAATGTCCAGATCATCGACACTGATTTCAGCGCCATCTGTAACAGGCTCAAAGCCAAATACCCTTCCATTTTCCTGACTGCGAAGGTCTATCAGGACGGTGTTGAAGTCGGCACGGAGGATGCGGTCCGCGTGCTCATTACCAACTCGACCACCCATCTGCAGGCTGGAAATCAAGGTGCTACAGAGAAATACATCAATGGCAATACAGCCAGTACCAGCAACTCCGCTTTCGGTTTTTCGTCTTTCCTGAACAATGAGGTGTTCACGGTAAACGGTCACATCGGATACTGCTTTGACTGGCTGACACCGTCCAGAACCGGCCAGCATGTCGCGAGCAGTTCGCTGAGTGAAGCAGGGATCAACGTCCGCTCCGGTGTGGATGTGATCGGGCTGGCGGAGGCAGCAAAGATGCTGACGCAGAACAACTTCGCGTTGATCACGAACAATGCCAATCAGCTGGCAAAAAGCCTCACCGTGCCGGCCAGCAGTTACAACGGATCCATGACGATTCCGAAGTCGGCGGTTGTGGCTCTGCTTCAGGACACTTCGGCCGACGCTACTGCCTTCAAAAGAGGCCTTGTACAGATGCTGGTCTGGGGCAAGATGAATGATTTGCCCTTCTCAGACTACATGTACTACTTTATCTCCGACAGCGCCGGCTACTACGACAAGGAAGGCAACTGGCATACCGGAGGAACCGGAATGCGTACGGCTCCCGTCATCGGGATCGCCGGATTCATTGACCTGGATAAGATGTATCAGCTGGGTTATCAGGCTTATCAGAACCTGAAGACCTCGATGACTCAGTCGGCTGACTGGGAACGCCAGTATGAACTGACCGTTGGCGAACCGTTTACCGTTCCGGCGGCGGATGTGGAAAAGATCGGCAAGATCCTGGATGCCAACAGCGGTAAGATCGAACCGAGCGGCACCGTTCAGGTCAGCCGCAATGGTTCTACGATTACCCTGACTGCCACACAGGAACTGGCGGATTGGACCACCTGGCTTGGAAAGACCGAGGACTCGTCCATGATCTATTCATCTAAGCCCTACGATTCATCCTATACCGGTTCGAACGGCCGTGTATTCGGCTCTGGTCAGTTCATTGTGGACGTGAGTGCGATCCAGTATTTCCGCGCCAGAGTTAAGGCAGAGGTTCCGGCAAGTGGCACCGCGACAGTGGTGAAGGCATCCGAAGACGGCGTTGTAGAAGGGCTTTCGTTTAAGCTGGAAGGGCCTGTCACGATGACGAAGCAGACGGATGCATCCGGCAGGATCACGTTTTCCGAGCTGCCTCTTGGGACCTACACTGTTATGGAAGTCCTGACGGCAGCTCAGAAAAAGATCTATACCGCTGAAGGGCCCTGGACGTTTACGCTGGATGCCAGTCATCTGTCTTATACCGTGAATGCCCACAACAGCCTCATTACCCATGATGTGAAGATCAAGAAAACCGCTGAAGACGGCGCGAAGGCCGGATTTACCTTCCAACTGATCGGTTCTACGGTGAACGGGATGCAGATCACAAAGGCCGGTACCACGGACGCGAACGGCGAGATCGACTTCGGTCAGATCCCGAAGGGCACCTATACGATTCAGGAGATCAACGTCCCGGACCAGTACTGCTCGCCGGATCCGCAGACCATCACGGTGGCAGACAGCGATATGACCGTGACCTTTGCGAATAAGCTGAAGGTCGGCACCATCGAGATCATCAAAAAGACGGATGACGGTGTGCTGCAGGGATTCAAGTTCCATCTTTCCGGT
>JAEENR010000181.1 GCA_016283885.1 Verrucomicrobiota bacterium | reverse complement strand
TTGCTAGAACCGTTCCATATTTCGTTGTTACAAGACGAGATGTTGTTTTTCCATTGCTTTCCTGCGCGTTCACAGTGCAGACAGCGGCCGGCACCAGAAGTGCCCCGACTAATAATGATAACACTATTTTTTTCATAGCTTTTTTCTTTTTGATTTTTCTACTACATCATGTAAGGTCCCGTACCTTACTAGGCTTCCCAGAGGATATAAAAAGAAAAAAAAAAAAATGCAAGCAAAATTTTTAATTTTTTTCATTTCTTCCAAAATCACTGTTTTCCGGTTCAATAAAATGGAGCCGCGCGGTTCTTTTTTCGGTTTCGGGCTTATTGTCTTGCTTTCATTTCGTGATGACTTTATCCTCTCTCCCGTATGTTGTTGAGACGAATAAAATATCTCTTGATGTTAGCGGCTGCTATGGCAAGCCTGACACTCGCAAATGCTCAGACCGCCGCGGCTGATCTCAGCGGGACATCCGGCCCCGTCAGTATTCGCCAGTTCAATGTACTGCCGGAAAACAGCGCGGAAACCAATAAGATCAACCTGCAAAAAGCAATAGACTGGGCCGCGCGCCGCGGTGCCGCTCTGTACGTGGAACCCGGCGAGGAAGCGTACCATGTCGCAGGCGGGATCGTTCTCCGCCAAAATGCCTCCCTGCTCGGAGCGCATGGCCCCACCGGACGCGGGACCCGCCATCCCGACAAACGTCAGCCGGTGGGCAGCGTGTTCAAGATCACCGACACGAACGCCGCTTTTATCACGGTGGAAAACGCCACCCAGATCCGGGGCATCCAGTTCTGGTATCCGGAACAAACCCTGCGCGAGCCGGAAAAGGTGATCGCCTATCCGCCCACCATCCAGGTCTCTCAGGAAAAATCGGTCCAGGGGGTCACTCTGAGCTGTCTGACCTTCTACGGCGAATACATCGCGATGGATTTCAACGCCACCGCGCCGCGCATCTGCGAGCAAATCCTCTTTGAACACTGCTACGGCTACCCCCTGAGCGGTGAGTTCATCCGCATCGACCGCTGCTACGATATCCCGCGCATCCTGCACTGTCATGTGAACCCCTCCAACCAGCGCATCTTTGCCGGAGGTTTCAGCCGTTCGGTGATAGACTCCGTTATCCACCGCAAGACTTTTACTTACGCTATCAACCATACGGACAACGCCCAGCTGATGGATGTCTTTACCTTTGGCGTGTACGGCGGCATCTATCTGGGCCCGGCCACTTACGGCCAGCTGACCAATTTCAATCTGGACTGTGTGGGAGTCGGCATCCATAAATGCGGCGACAGCACTTTCAACCGCAACTGGCAGATCGCCCAGGGCAGCATCATTGCCAATGTAGGCGACAAGCTGGAAGACATACATCCTATTATTATAGAAGGCGAAGGCCATACTTCTTTTACAAATGTGGAAGCCTTTTCCGGCCCGAACGGAGCCGTCACCGCCATCGCCAAGTCTCAGGATTTCATGCTGATCCGCGGCAACAAGAAGCTGACCGTCTCACTCTACGGCGCGCGGATGCGCAATTATGAGAGCGAGAACCCCTTGACGATCCTCAATAAGAACGCGGTCGTCCGCGCCACAGACTGTATCGATAAAAACGAAAATCCTTGGGAAATGAGATAATTTATGGAAATCGAAGGCCAACTGAACGCGACTGAACGCAAGATACTGATGGATGCCGTAGCCAACGGCCGGCCCGAAACTGTTCTGGAAGTCGGGACCTATCTGGGCGGCGGCAGTACGATCCACCTGCTCAAGGCACTCCATGCCAACGGCAAAGGGCATCTTTGGGGCATCGAGGCCGACAAATCTATCTATGAGCGCATGACCGCCAATATCAAAGCGGCCGCGCCCGAAGCCTACGACCGTTTCACTCCCGTTTTCGGATTCTCCCAGAATGTCATTCCCGAATGGCTCAAAGAGCATACCCGCGCAGACATCGTTTTTCTGGACGGAGGCAACAATCCCATGGAGCAGATCACGGAGTTCGAGCTTCTGGCGCCGTTCATCCCGGTCGGCGGCGAGCTGTTTTCGCACGATGTCAAACTGCGCAAAGGCAAGTGGCTGCGTCCCTATATGGAACGGCTGGACAACTGGGAAACGAAATTCCACGATGTCAGCGATGAAGGACTGTTCTACGGCAAGAAGATCGCTCCCGAACCTTCCGCCGCCAGCCTGAAAGCAGCCCGAAGCAAACTCTTCCGGATGAAGCTGGAACCGAGCGAACTGGCCGCCATCATCCTGCCGCACAGTGTCCGGGCCGCCGTTCTGAAAATGCTGCCCAGAGGATTATCCAGACGGCTTTCCGACGGCAGATAAAACATCAACAGCAGCAAAATATTTTGAAAGTCATTTTTTCACATAATCTGCCCTTCTTCCTGGCTCACGGCGGGATGCAGACGCTCAGCGAATCGCTGATGCGCGAGATCGCCGGTCTGGGCGTGGAAGTGGAGCAGGAACGCTGGTGGGATCCTCAGCAAAAGGGCGACATCCTTCACTACATCATGCGTCCGCCCTACGCGGTGAACGTCCGACTGGCTCATGAAAAAGGATTCAAAGTCATCATGACCGAGAATCTGGATCAGACTGCTTCGCGAACCAAGACACAGCTTTTCATCCAGCGGCAGATCACCCGCTGGGCGCGCCGTCTGGTGCCGGGGCTGGTCAACCGCATGGCCTGGGATGTTTATCAGCTGCTGGACGCGATGGTCTATGTGGTGCCGATCGAGCTGAAGGTGGCACAATACCTGTTCGACGCGCCCGCCGACAGAGGCTATATCATCTCTCAAGGTCTTGAAGAACAGGCTATTCAGAAACTTTCCTCTCCGGAGGGCATGGGTCAGGGCGATTTTCTGGTCTCGGTGGCTGTTATCTCCGAGCGCAAGAACTCCCTGCTGCTGGCCGAAGCCGCCCGCAAAGCCAACGTTCCCATCGTGTTTCTGGGCAAGCCGCTGGTGGAAGACGATTATTATCAGCGCTTTCTGAAAGCAGCAGACGGCAAGCTGGTCAAATACGCCGGGTTTGTCTCTGTGAAGGAAAAATACGATTACCTACGCCGGGCGCGCGGTTTTGCCCTGATGAGCCAGTTCGAGAGCGGCTGTATCGCCATCTATGAAGCGGCCGCGGCGGGACTGCCTCTGCTGCTGCCGGATCTGCCCTGGGCCTCAAAAGTTTACGGCCATCTGGAAAAAGTGCGGACCGTTTCGCTGGGCTCGGCGGATCACATCGCGGAGGCTCTGAAGAGCTTCTACTCGTGGTCTCAGCGCCAGTCTCAGCAGACCTTCCCCATCCCCAGCTGGAAGCAGGTCGCGCAGAAATATGTGAAAATTTACGAAAAGATTCTCTCTGAGAGGTCATAAACCCGAAAAAACGGAGAGAAAAAGCAAAAAATTGAACGAAATCGCCATTTTATCCGCGAGAAGTATTGACACGGAACAGCGTGACAAGTACACTGAGAGCGGTATTGTTTTAGGGACATGTATTTAAGAATAGCATTGATAATCGCCCTGGTCGCCGGACTTGCTTCGGTGGGAGTCAACTACACTAAAGTCAAAGAAAAGATCGAGACCTTGCAGTCCGACTTGGCTACGACCACTGACAACTTGAACACGACCACGCGCGAATTAAGGGAAACCTCTAATACTCTGAGGGAAACCCAGGAGAATTTAAAGAACACGACTTCTGATTTGGTCAATACCCGCGCCGAGTTGGATCAAACGATCCGCCAGCGTGATGATCTCGACAAACTGGCCAAACAGAAGATGGCTCAGTTGGAAGAGACCGAAAAGAGCTTGAGCGATGCCAATTCCAAGCTCTCCCGTTGGGACGCTCTCCGCATGGAGCCGGGAGATGTGCGTCAGATGCAGGCCGATCTGCGTGAAGCGGTCAACAACAATAAAGCGCTTCTGGATGAGAATGATCTGCTGAACAGAAAGGTCGCCCGTCTTCAAACTGATTTGAGCCGCTACACCAAAGGTGACAAAGCGGTCATACTGCCGGAAGAATTGAAAGGCAAAGTCACCGCCGTGGATCCCAAGTGGGAATTCGTGGTGCTCGATATCGGTTCCAATGACAATGTGGAGGAACAGGGCGAGCTGCTGGTTTCCCGTGACGGAAAACTGATCGGCCGCGTGAAAGTCGTTTCTGTGGAACCGACTTACAGCGTTGCCAGTTTAGTTCCCGGATGGCTGGCCGACGGCGAGCTGATCCTGGAAGGCGACAGCGTGATGGCCGCTAAATTCTAGGCAGAATGCGCAAGAGATCACTCAATCTGTTTGCCCGTTTGATCGTTATAGCCTGGGTGCTGGCATCCGGCTTTGCTTTGAGCGGCTGCAGATCTATCGAGGATGACCTGGCCAACGATTCGTCACGTCCCTGGAACAGTCCGCGCGGCTGGGATTCCCGCCTTCCCTCTCAAATGATGGAAGGCCGCTAAGCTCTCTTGCAGTGATATTTTGAAAAGCGTTCTCCGGTGAGGACGCTTTTTTTGTGGTAAGATTTAAACAAATTATTCCTGAAAATGAACTTATTTGATCTGAAAAATGAAATCGCCGTCGTGATCGGCGGAACCGGCGCGCTGGGTGGTGTCGCCGCGGAAGCCCTGGCCGGTGCCGGAGCCAAAGTCGTCATCATTGGACGCAACGCCGAACGCGGTCAGCAACGAGTCGCCTCTATCCAAAAAAACGGTGGACAAGCTCTTTTCGTCGCTGCGGATGCCTCCGACAAGGCATCCCTTGAAAACGCGCGCGATACGATCCTGAAGACCTGGGGCACGCCCTCGATCCTGGTCAACGCCGCCGGCGGCAATTCTCCGGAAGGAACTGTCAGCAAGGATCATCCTGTGGAAGATATCCGGGCGGAGGACTGGACTTCCCTGTTCAAAATGAATCTGGTGGGCGGCGCTCTGCTCCCCTGTCAGATCTTTGGCAAACTGATGTGCCGGCAGGGCAAAGGCAGCATCATCAATTTTGCCAGCGTCTCCGCGCATATCCCCCTTTCCCGTGTAGTAGCCTACAGCGCCTCCAAGGCCGGAGTCCTGAGTCTGACCCGTTTTCTGGCCAGGGAATGGGCACCCTGCGGCGTGCGTGTCAACTCCATCACTCCGGGATTCTTCCCGGCGATGCAGAACCGCTCCCTGCTGTTCAACGAGGATGGCACCCCCACGGACAGAACGCGCTCCATCTGGGAACACACGGCCATGAAACGTTTCGGCAAGCCGGAGGAACTGGGCGGCGTGATCGTCTTTCTAGCCTCGCAAGCCGCCAGCAGTTTTGTGACCGGCACCGACATCCGTGTGGACGGCGGATTCCTTTCTCAGACTATTTGATCACTGAACCGCAAAAGGTTGCGGTTTGGCTTTCCCCTTGACATGGCACAATCTCTGCCGCTAAAGTGGGGATGTTGTGACTGGGAACTCACGCTATGAACAACGACATTTCTACGCTCATATTGCTGTGTCTCCTGTGGGCTTTTGTTATCGCCCTGCGTATTGACCTTGTATGGAAGGAGATAGGTTTGTGGTGCGGCGCGAAGACGTTGCCGCAGAAACTGATCGATTTCCAGCGCAATCGCTTCAAGAAAAAAGAATCAAAAGAGGAAAGATACTCCAGTTTCTTATGGAAACTCGACAAAATCGACTCCTGGAAAACTGAACCTCCTTTTCTTTACTTTACACTCGCGACACTCGTATTTACTTTTACACGAGATAATTTCTTCCCTGGCGGACCATCTGATTTCGAGATCTACCTGGAGTATTATTCTTTTCTCATTTTTTATGGTCTCCTCGGTATCCACCTGATCATCTGCGTCAAAGCCTGGATCCGGGAATTGAATGAACAGATATTCCTGAAAAGAAATGGTTGACTTACGCACTATGGACAGTTTAGCAAATCTTATCCTAACCTTATTCCTTCACATCTTTTGGTTTTATATTTTTGCGAATGTGATATGCATGGATATTTGCCTGTGGTATAACATCGAACAGCCCAGATGGGTCTTTCCTCGCACACCTAAACACAGCAGATACCATCGATTTGAGCTTTTTAATAAGCTGATACAGCTGGATGAATGGAAGTTGAGTCCACTCTATTTTTTTATAATCATTCTACCCTTCTTGTCATCCCGGGATTTTCATTGTCCTTATATGTATTACATTCATATCTTTCTAGTTTCGTATCTCTGTATCCACCTGATCGCCTGTGTTAAAGATTGGTTCAGAGAGAGTAATGAACATATATCCCTGAAAAGGAATGCTGAAATGTAAGTCTGTGCAAACCGATAAAGCCAGGAACATCTGATGGATATAAAAACAAAACAAACGATCATCCATTGTTTAATAGCCGGAACTATCACCGTTCCTTTTTTCTATCTGCCTTTTAGCTCGACCGTTGAAGCCATTCTTTGTTTAGCTTTGTTGATTTTGCTTTTCAAGGACTTAATAAGATGGCTCCGCAAATATCTTTCTCATTCATCCGATAGACCATCTTTTAAGACATATCTGTTGTTTCTGGTGCATCTATCGGTTTTGATCTTGCTTTATCTGACCGCGCCGCTGGGAGGTGTCAATCAGATGATCAGCACAAAACAATGGGATAACGCACCCCTGGAACAAATACTGAATGATATATCCCATCAATATGGTGTCATCGTTCAAATCGTATTCGACGATAAGACGATACTTACCCAAAAAGTCCCATGCCGGACGGAGCGGTTGAAATTAAAGGATTATGTGGCCATGATACAAGAGCAAACCGGAAGTCAGGCGTTTTTGAGAGAAATCATTCATCCTATATTCTTAACACGCTCTCTCAGTGGTTATTGGTCAGATCTGTCACTCCGGATACTCGCTATCCGGGATGAGAAGAATGAAACGCAGAGACTTACGATCCATCCCAAGTAAATTTCGGATTAACAAAAAGCATCAATAATCGTACAGGCCGCTGTCGTGGCTGTAGCCGCCGTAACCGCCTCCGCCATAGCCGTCTTCTTCGTCTTCACCTTCACCCATACCGAAAACATCGCCCATATCCTCTTCGAT
>JAEENR010000180.1 GCA_016283885.1 Verrucomicrobiota bacterium | reverse complement strand
AGCCGGGTAAGTTCACAATGGGCAGCCCGGAAGATGAACTGGGTGCCGGCGAGGATGAAACCCGGCATGAAGTAACACTGACCAGCGGCTACTGGCTGGGCAAATATGAAGTGACTCAGGCACAATACCAAGCCATCATGGGAACGAATCCTTCTTATATCAAAGGAGTCGATCTGCCGGTGGAGCAGGTCACTTGGTATGACGCGACTAATTTCTGTGCTAAGCTGACAGCAAGAGAGCGTGCGGCGGGTCGTCTGCCGGCGGGTTATGAATACACACTGCCGACCGAAGCGCAGTGGGAATACGCCTGCCGTGCCGGGACAATGACTTCCCTGAACAGCGGAATGGATCTGTCAAATGCGGAAGAATGTCCTGAAATGGATAAAGTGGGCTGGTATTATTACAACAGCAATGACAAGACCCATCCCGTGGGACAGAAACAGCCGAACAACTGGGGATTGTATGACATGCACGGGAATGTATATGAATGGTGTCTGGACTGGTATGGAGATTATCCGAGATCATCCGTAATAGATCCCACGGGGCCGGATACAGGTGATTTGCGCGTACAGCGCGGCGGCGGCAGGAGCCTCCGCGCGTCCGGCTGCCGGTCGGCGTGGCGGAGCAGCAGCATCTCCACCAGCCGCTACCGCCAAGTTGGCTTCCGTGTGGCGCTGGCTCTTGTTAAGAATATGACCATCCCGTTGTCGGAGGATGTGGATCTGAACTTGACTTGGATCAAGCCGGGGACGTCCATGATGGGCAGTCCGGAAAGAGAACTGGGCAGATTTAGTGATGAAACCTGGCATAACGTGACCCTGACAAAGGGTTACTGGATGGGCAAATATGAAGTGACCCAGGCACAGTATGAAGCCGTTATGGGGACGAATCCTTCCAAGTGGAAAGGAGCTGATCTGCCGGTAGAACAGGTCAGTTGGTATGACGCAACTAATTTCTGTGCCAAGCTGACAGAAATCGAAAAGGCCGCGGGTCGACTGCCGGAGGGGTATGAATACACCCTGCCGACGGAGGCGCAATGGGAATACGCTTGCCGTGCCGAAACGTGGACCGCTCTGAACAGCGGAAAAAATTTGTCGAATGAGATGCAATGTCCCGAAATGGATGAGGTAGGCTGGTATTACTACAACTGTGAATTTGATGGTAAATATACAACTCATCCGGTAGGCCAGAAGCAGCCGAATGCTTGGGGACTGTATGACATGCACGGGAATATATGGGAATGGTGTTTGGATCGGTATGGAGCTTATCCGACTTCAGCGGTGACCGATCCCACGGGACCGGTCACGGGTGGGGAGCGCGTGAGGCGTGGCGGTGCCTGGTACGTGAGTGCGTTCTACTGCCGTTCAGCGGTTCGGATCGGCAGCAACCCCAGCAATCACAATGACAGTACTACCGGTTTCCGTGTGGCGCTGGCTCCGGTTCCAGTTGAGAGCAAAGATATGACGATCCCGCTTTCGGATACGGTAAATTTGAATATGGTTTGGATCGAACCCGGCACCTTTATCATGGGCAGCCCCGAAGACGAGCTGGGCAGGGATGATAAGGAAGTTCAGCATGAAGTGACCCTGACCCAGGGCTACTGGATGGGTAAGTATGAAGTCACTCAGACACAGTATGAAGCCATTATGGGAACGAATCCTTCCTGGCGGCACAAAGGAGCTGATCTACCGGTGGACGATGTGTCCTGGTTGGAAGCGATGGAATTCTGTGAGAAATTGACAGCCATCGAGAGAGCGGCGGGTCGTCTGCCGAGAGGGTATGGATATACTTTGCCGACCGAAGAGCAGTGGGAATACGCCTGTCGTGCCGGGACAACGACTGCCCTGAACAGCGGAAAGAATCTGTCAGGTGAATGGGAATGTCCCGAAATGGATGAAGTGGGCTGGTATTATTGCAACAGCAATGACACGACACATCCGGTGGGACAGAAATTGCCGAATGCGTGGGGACTCTATGATATGCACGGGAATGTGGAGGAATTCTGTTTAGACGAGGATAAGGATCCGTTTTGGAAAGGGTGGCACGTCGTGTGTGGCGGTGACTATTCCAGCTTCGCGGACGACTGCCGTTCTGGGGCACACGGAACCGCCATGAACGCCGGCTTCATCGGTAAAGGCTTCCGAGTGGCGCTGGCTCCGGTGAAATAACCGGCTCCGGCTGTAGATGCGAGACGCGGGAGTCTCCGAAAAACAAAGATCCCCGATGTGAAACAGCACCGGGGATTTTGCGTCAACGGTTTTCAGGCCTGCTTGATTTTGCGGATATAGATATTCGTGAAATAAATTGTTGTTACATTTATGAGATTTGGCTTAAAAGTGCGGCTTCAATGGCGAGCGCATCAGGAAAAATTAAACGGATCCCTCTTCTTTGTAATGCAAGAACTTTTATAGATTTGCTGATGAGTTCTTGTTCAAGATGCTTGTTTATGCGAACAGGTAATGAGTTGCCGTCAATATATTCATTGCTGATATATTTTGGAGTAACGGGACACATATTTTGGATCAAAAAAGCTTTTTTATCACCTAAAACATAACCAAAAACAATCGTATCACACGTTTTATATTTTTGTATTTTTTTATCGTAGATGGCTTTGTATTTTTGAAATTGGGAGGAAAAAGGAATGAGCCAAAAAAGTTTTGTGGAAGGATCTTGGAAAGCATAAAAGCAGGGACGATTATGCTGTTGCCCATTGATGGTTTCTTTATTTCTCATCAACATAGGGTCAGGGAAATCAATAAAATATTGATCAACAACAAAATAAAAGTGGCCTGTATTCATGATCCTAAAAAAAAGAAGCTCCTTACCGGAGCTTCAAACATTTGAACTCGACCTTTTATGAGTCGCATATCGAGAAGCGACAAACATTTGAACTCGACCTTTTATGAGTCGCATATCGAGAAGCGACAAACATTTGAGACAGAATTTCCTCTATCCGCTGAAAACGTACAATAGATAGAACTTTTTGTCAACAGGGAATATGTTGAGCTGATTTTTTATTTTGACAGGATCCACAGGATTTGAATTCATTTTTTCATCCTGTAAATCTTGTTAATTCTGTCAAAAATCTGTGTTTATCCGTGTCCATCCGTGGTTCCAACAAAAATCCCCGACGGACGATACCGCCGGGGATTTTGCGTCAACGGTTTTCAGGCCTACTTGATTTCGCGGATATAGATATTCTTGAAATAAACCGGAGTGCCGTAGGTTTGCAGCTCAACAAAGCCGGTCGGATAGAGCGGAACATTGGGGTTCCAATAGTTTTCCAGGGTGACATTCCTGACCACCAGCTGGTTGTTCAGATAGACAGAAACTTTGTCGTCTAACATCAGGATACGGAAGTTGTTCCATTCACCGACCGGGTTGTCCGCTTTCACCAGGGGAGTGCTGGCGTTCTTCTTATTGTCGAACAGACTGCCGGAACCGGTGTTGCTCATACCCGGATCCCAGATCTGCACTTCCGGTGTTCCTCTGAGGAAGATGCCGCTGTCGCCGTTCTGTTCGATCTTCCAGTCCACCAGCAGTTCAAAGTTGACGTATTCCTTGGCCGAACGCAGATTGTCGTTCATGGGACCCATCCCGTCATAGCAGAGTACGCCGTCCTTCACCGACCAGTGTTTCCGCATTCTCTTGTCGGCTTCAGCCTGCGCGTCCTTCAGCTCTGTTTCGGACATGGAAGCGCGTGACAGCGGAGTCCACGCCATTCCCTGCCATCCGTCCAGATCCTCACCGTCGAACAGCGCGGTGAAGCCTTCCGGAGCCACGTTATCTTTTTGAGGATAGGGAAGTTCCTTGATGCGGATATTGCGGAACTCCACATGGGTGCCGTGTCCCAGAAAACCGATGTGTCCGGTGTCGCGCAGCATCCCGCACTGATTGAGCATCTTAGCATGATTATCGTTGTAGGTGTTCAGGTTTTCATCCAGGATCACTTCACCGTTCAGGGTCACCTTGATATGCCGCCCATCGGCAATGATCTCCTCCTCATTCCATTCACCCAGAGCTTTTTGATAGCCGCGCTTGGCCGGGAAGAAGCCATAGACCGAGCCGTGATACTGCCAGGGGTTCAGATTCATGTAACTCTTATGCTCATTATCGAGTACCTGGATCTCCATGCCGTCGGCGGCGGCG
>JAEENR010000179.1 GCA_016283885.1 Verrucomicrobiota bacterium | reverse complement strand
CGGTGTAAATGTCTATCCGGCTCAAAATCTTGCCCAGATCATGGCGCATCTGCGGAATGAACAACCCATCACGCCCGTGACGTGTGACTTCAACTCCGTCTTTTCAAACAGTTCGCCTGAACTGGATTTCGCAGATGTCCGGGGACAGGAATCCGCCAAACGCGCACTGGAGGTTGCCGCTGCCGGAGGACATAATATCCTGCTCATCGGACCGCCGGGAACAGGCAAGTCCATGCTCTCCAAGCGCATCCCGTCTATCCTGCCGCCGCTGACCTTTGATGAAGCCATTGAAGTCACTCAGATCCACAGCGTTGCCGGACTTTTGAAACCAGAGGAACCGCTGATCACCACTCGCCCGTTCCGCAGTCCGCATCATACCGCCAGCAGCGCGGGATTGCTGGGCGGCGGTTCGTATGTTCCCTCTCCCGGTGAGATCACCCTGGCGCATCACGGCGTACTCTTTTTGGATGAACTCCCGGAATTCAAACGCAGCACTCTGGAAACACTGCGTCAGCCTCTGGAGGAAGGGATCGTTTCCATTTCCAGGTCTTCCGGAACTTTTATCTTTCCGGCTCAATTCATGCTGGTGGCGGCCATGAACCCCACTCCTGATGGAAAAATGCCGCACCAATCCCGCAGCAATCCCCTTCAGATCCAAAACTACCTGGGGCGCATTTCCGGGCCGCTGTTGGATCGCATCGACCTGCACATTGAAGTACCGGCGGTCTCTTTCCAGTCTATTTCTTCACGATCCGTGAACAGCGAGACTTCCGCGCAGATCCGGGAGCGTGTCATCGCGGCCCGGCAGATACAAACTCAGCGCTTTGCCGGCTCTCCGCATATCACCTGCAATGCCAGGATGGGAGCCAAAGAGCTGAAGAAATTCGCGACTCTGGATGATGACTGTCTGAACATCCTGAAGATGGCGATGGATGAGAACCATTTCAGTGCGCGCGCTTATGACCGCATCCGCAAAGTAGCACGCACGATTGCCGATTTAGACCATTCTGAAGTGATTTGTCCTCAGCACGTCATGGAGGCAAGTCAATACCGCAATCTGGATCGTCAGATCTGGGATTTCAGAGGGTAAAATAAATCCCCTGCAGCCTGTACAGCAAAGGAGCAAGGCATCAGTAAAACATGAGACCGCTCAAGGTAAAAATGATCTTGCCCTCTCTGGAAGAAGCCGGAAGTCCTCACTGGCGTCCTGTAAAATACTCCCTGTTTCCACCGCTGGGGCTGGCCACGCTGGCCGGTTATTTTTCCTCTGAAGATGAAGTCGTCCTGCAGGATCAGCATATAGAGAAACTGGACTTGGACGACACACCGGATCTGGTCTGTCTGCAGGTCTATGTGACCAACGCTTACCGGGCATACGCCATCGCCGATAGATACCGTGCACGCGGAGTGTTCGTCCTGATGGGCGGTCTGCATGTTACCGCTCTGCCGGAAGAAGCAGCCCGGCATGCAGACACACTCATTCTGGGCCCCGGTGAAGAGGCTTTTCCACGTTTCATTGAAGATTTCAGAAACGGCCACCCGGAAAAGACTTATATTGCCCGATGGCGGTCTATAGAGAATATTCCCCCTGTCCGGCGCGACCTGATCAAGCGTCAAAAGTATCTCGTTCCCAATTCGCTGGTCGTGTCACGCGGATGCCCACACCACTGCGATTTCTGCTACAAGGATGCTTTTTACAGCGGCGGAAAGTCTTTTTACACCACAAGAGTAGATGCTGCTCTTGCGGAGATCGAGCGTTTGCCCGGCCGTCATCTTTATTTTTTGGATGACCATCTTCTGGGTAACAAAGAATTCGCGCGCGCTTTGTTCGACGGCATGAAAGGCATGAGGCGTTTATTTCAATCCGCAGCCACCGTCCAGTCCATATTGGATGGAGACCTGATAGAAAAGGCTGCGGAAGCGGGCCTGCGAAGCATTTTCGTAGGATTCGAGACTTTCTCACCAGAGAATCTGAAATTGAGCAACAAATCCCAGAACCTTCAGCGTAACTACAGCACAGCCGTCAAACGTCTGCACCAGCTGGGGATCATGGTCAACGGCAGTTTCGTGTTCGGTCTGGATCATGATGATGCAGATGTATTTCGCAGAACGGTGGACTGGGGAGTGGAAAACGCTATCACTACATCCACTTATCACATTCTGACTCCTTATCCCGGCACCCGGCTTTTTGCCCGAATGGAGGCAGAGGGGCGCATCCTGACCCGCGACTGGAGCCGATACGATACCCGAACCGTCGTCTATCGAACACGTGGACTGACCGCGGAACAGCTGAAAACAGGATACGAATGGGCTTATCAGGAGTTCTATTCCTGGCACAACATCCTCAAAGCTTGCTCACACGATACCACTCTGAAACAAAAATTATCCCACCTCATGTACACCGGTGGATGGAAAAAACTGGAACCGATGTGGAAACTGCTCACCAACGCCGGGCTCCTGAATCAAATGCTTCCCCTGCTGGAAACGATCTTGAAAAACACCAAATAAAGGCGTTAGTTGTTGGTTTGGGCGGATTTTAAAATTTCTAATTTCTCCAGTTCTTCACAGAAACGTTCTGTGAAAATCTTGGCGCCATCATCATTTAAATGTCCTGCATCACAAAATAAATTGGAATCAGACATAAAATCTGGATGATGATAGAAATCAATAATAGGTACGTTGTATTCACTTGCCACTTCAAGGAGTTTCTTATATTGAATCGTGTCAAATGCGTTATCATCTGTAAATCGTGGCGAAAATGAAATAACTAGTGGAACTTTCTTTTGTGAACAAATTTCCAAGACATGTTTGAATAATTCCACATTTTCCTGATAACAAATGTCTTCTATATACATTTGTTTAGGTTGGTTAAGATTTTCCTTAATTCCATATAAAGGAATATATCCTTTCCCTTCTGGTATTCCTTTACTTTTTAATAAAAATGCTGCACAGTAGTGAAATATGTGTGTGTTATACCGATATAGTTTTAAATACATCTTATATTTTTCACAATTGCTTTTAGATTGAATGAGCCTATTAACATATTGATTAGTATCATAATAGGAATTTAATATAGATAATCTGGCAAAATCATCTGGCTCTTTCATACCAAACGCAAGTGGTGATTCCATGTCCCAAACAATAAGTTTAGGAGAATAACGGTTCAAAATACAATCTATAACAGCTGTCTGATAAAGAAAAAAACGCCCCCTCTTTCCACAATTAAAGACACTTTTCTTTAAATTCTCTTCAATTATTGAGGGAATATAGTGATGGAGCGCCCGCGAAGACCCCATAATGAGCACTTCATCATTTACTTCATCACAAATAAATCGGGTTCTAAGCATATCTCCAGAAAAAGGATTCTTCTTAAAAGCCAAGTCTTCAAAGTGTTTCATTCCCCATCCAATACTGTGATCTAACACAATAAAGATTATGAAAAATACAACTCCAGATAAAATGAATTTTGTTATATTGCCTTTCATAAGCTTTAGAATTGAAAATAAATAAACTGTCCTGAATCAAGTGCTCCTGTTAATAAGATCAAAATCAATGTCAGCGCATACGATCCAAATCTTATCACCATGTTAGGATTCGTATAGAAATGGAATTTTTCTGACATATATTCTTTCTTGATATCTCTAAGTAGCAATATAAAAATTGAAAAAATTCCATACGCAAAAACAATCTGATCCATAAACAATTTCCCTGGTTCAGTAAATATCTTTCCTATCACCGCAAATGCATCTCCAATCGTATCTGCACGGAAAAAGATCCATGCTAAAGTGACAAGTGCGAATGTTAATGCCATTCTCAATATGTTGGGAATCGTGATCTTGGATGACAACGTTTTTATTTTATCACCGTATATTTCACGCTCTATCACCATGATGATCCCATGCAATGCACCCCAGATTATAAAAGTATAGGCCGCTCCATGCCAAAGTCCGCTTACTGTGAAAACAATCAGAATGTTCAATATCCAACGAATATGCGAGACCCGATTCCCTCCCAGCGAGAAATACAGGTAATCTCTGAACCATGTCGTTAACGAGATATGCCAACGTTTCCAAAACTCGGTAACTGTTTTTGCAAAATATGGACGCTCAAAGTTATTGATCAGCTCAATCCCCAGCAATTTGCCGGTTCCAAGTGCCAACAGTGAATAACCACAAAAGTCACAGTAAATTTGAATCGTATAGAACAAGGATGCTACTAAAAGCGATGTCCCATTATGCTGGGCAATGTGTCCATAAACAGCATCTACATAGACTCCTAATCTATCAGCAACGCATAGTTTGATGAAAAATCCCCATAGGATGATCCCTACCCCATGGACTGCCATC
>JAEENR010000178.1 GCA_016283885.1 Verrucomicrobiota bacterium | reverse complement strand
AGGCTACGCGAACCTTTCGGCCGAGCAGGTGATGGAAGATCTTTTCAAAGGGAAATGATTTCGCCGTTCCTGAAATTTTAGATTGCGCAGAACCCCTTAAAAATGAGACAATATGCCTGTTGACAGCTTCCCCAGCTGTCTCGTTCAGAATATGAAATCAGAGCCTTTAACTCAGAAAGAAGTAAAAGAAATCGTCGCCGGTTTGAACAAGATGGCCAGAAATCTCTGGTGGACTTGGAATAACGAGGCACAGGAGATATTTGAATCCCTTTCCCCAAGGACATGGCAGAACCAGTACCACAACGCGGTGGCTGTTTTGCGCGAGGTTTCCGAGTGGAATGCATACGAATTGCGTGCACGCTTGCAGAATCCCCACTTTGCTCAGAAGGTGAAAGCCGTCCTGAAAAAGTTTGATAACTATATGACTCGCCAGGATACCTGGGCCGCGGCCAACGCGCCTCAGCTCCAGAATAATCCGGTGGCCTATTTTTCCGCTGAATTTGGTTTCCACGAGTCTCTGCCCATTGCCGCCGGCGGTCTGGGAATGCTGGCCGGCGATCATACGAAATCCGCCAGTGATCTCGGTTTAGGTTTTGTGGGTATAACTCTTTTTTACCGTGATGGTTACTTCCAGCAGACCATCAATAACGATAACTGGCAGGTCGAGTACTATCCGCAGTTGAATCCGCGGAACCTGGCCATGGAACCGGTCTTGAAATCAGATGGCGATCCGCTTCTGTGCGAGGTGGATATCATGGGACAGCCCGTTTTCTTCCGTGCCTGGAAGACGATGGTGGGCCGCAGCACACTGTTTCTGCTGGACACGAATGTGGATCAAAATTCGGGTAATCTGCGCGAGATCACGGCTCGTGTTTATGGCGGCGACGTGACCACCCGCATCATGCAGGAGATCGTTCTGGGCATCGGCGGCGTGAAGCTGCTCCGTTTCCTGGGGATCAATCCTTCCGTGTTCCACATGAACGAAGGTCATTCTGCCTTCCTGGTGCTGGAGCTCATCCGCGAGCAGGTGATGATGGGCAAGACTTTTGAAGAAGGTCTGAAAGAAGCGGCAAATCACGCGGTCTTTACCACGCACACGCCGGTGCCGGCCGGCCATGACCGTTTCAATGAAGGTCTGGTCCGTTACGCGCTGGGCAGTTATGCCACCAAGCTGAAAGTGCCTTTCAGCAAGATAATGGGGCTGGGTCGTGTGGATCCGGAGGATAATGACGAGCTGTTCTGCATGACTGTTCTGGCTTTGAAAGGCAGCCGCTGCGCCAACGGTGTCAGCGAACTGCACGGACAGGTCAGCCGCAAGATGTGGAAAGACCTCTATCCCGGCAAGAAGGAGGAAGAGGTACCCATCGGACACATCACCAACGGTGTCCATCTGGCCGGCTGGATGAAAGGCTGTGTGGCCAAGTTCTATGAAGACAAACTGGGCGCGGAATGGCAGGAGCTGATCAACGATCCGGAGGTTTGGAAGAATTTCCTGGACGAAGATTTTGTTACCGATGAAGAGATCTGGGCGCTTCGTTACCAGCTGCGCCGCGAGCTGATCGAGTTCGCGCGCCGCCGTCTGCTGGCTCAGGGCAAGAACATGGCCCGCGACAGCTTTGTGGAATTCGACCGTCTGCTGGATCCCAACGCTTTGACGATCGGTTTCGCCCGTCGTTTCGCTACTTATAAACGCGCCGTGCTGATCTTTGAACGCTTCGACGAGATCGTGAAGCTGGTCAAGGATCCCATGCGCCCGGTGCAGTTCATCTTCGCCGGCAAAGCGCATCCGCGTGATGACGAAGGCAAGCGCTACATCCAGAACATCATCCACCGGAGCAAATACTCCGAGCTGAACGGCCGTCTGGTCTTCCTGGAGAATTACGATGTCCATGTGGCCCGTCAGATGGTGTCCGGCTGCGATGTGTGGCTGAACAACCCGCGCCGTCCGCTGGAGGCTTCCGGTACGAGCGGCCAAAAGACCTGCACCAACGGCTGTCTGAATCTGAGTATCCTGGACGGCTGGTGGCGTGAGGGTTACGATGGAACGAACGGTTTCGCGATCGGCGAGGACAGCAATCCGGACAATGTCCAGGAGCAGGACCGCATCGACAGCGAGAATCTGTTCCGTACCTTGACGGAACAAGTTGTGCCGGAGTTCTTTGACCGCAGCGCCAACGGTATCCCGAAACTTTGGATCAAACGCATCCGCCGCAGTCTCGCGACTTTGCCGGGTCAGTTCAATACCAGCCGCATGGTCAAGGAATACGTTCAGAAGTATTACCTGAACGGCGGAAAATAAGTAAACATTGTTTTTGCAAATGAGGGATTAAAAGCAGGGTGACCGGCTTTTGATCCCTGATTTTGTATGGAAAGGCTGTCTGTGGACTCTATTTTTTCACAATCTCTGGAATCGCTTCAGGATCAGTTTGCTCTGTGGGGTGAACCGCGCTGGCGCGCCGGTCAGCTCATGGAATGGATCTACCGCAAGTTCGCCGGTGGTTTCGATGAATGCAGCAATCTTTCCAAACCTCTGCGCGCCAAATTGAAAGAAAAGTACTCCTTCTCCCTTGCTCCACTGGTCACGGTCACGGGACAGGAACATGAGACCCGCAAATTCCTTTGGAAGCTGGAAGACGGCAATCTGGTCGAAAGCGTCCTCATCCCGGCTGGAAGCGAGGAGGGCGGCCGTCATACGCTGTGTGTTTCAACTCAGGTGGGATGTGCTTACGGCTGCAGGTTTTGTGCCAGTGGACGCTCCGGTTTTGTCCGGGATCTGACCGCGGCCGAGATCGTGGGACAGTTTCTGGGCGCGGAAGCCTGGCACCGGCGGCAGTCCGGCGCGAAGGACGACCGTCTGCTCAGCAATATCGTGGTGATGGGGATGGGGGAGCCGCTTTCCAATTACGAGAACCTGATGCGGGCGCTCTCGATCATCAACGCTCCCTGGGGCGGTAATCTGGGAGCCCGCAAGATCACTATCAGCACCAGCGGTTTAGCGCCTCAGATCCGCCGTTTGGCCGGAGAGGAACCTCAATACCGGCTGGCCATTTCGCTCCACGCGGCGGAGGATGCCGTTCGCGACCAGATCATGCCTGTTAATCGCAAATATCCCCTGAATGAACTGCTGGCCGCCTGCGAAGCCTACCAGCGCGCCAAGGGCCGCATGATCTCCTTTGAGTACATACTGATAGACCGGCTCAACGACACTCCGCGCCAGTGCGATCTGCTGGCCGGGATCGCGCGCCGGTTCCATGCCCATGTCAACCTGATCCCCTTCAACAAGGTGGATGGGTGCGCCTTTCGCTGCCCGCCGCCGGATGTGATCCAGGGCTTCTTTGCTCATCTCCAGAAACGCGGTATCTCCGTCACATTGAGACAAAAAAAAGGCGGCGATATAAACGCCGCCTGTGGTCAATTGAGATTGAGAAAAATGGGAGAGGGCGAACTCTCCCGATAAATTAGAACTTCAGACCGATAGAGGAAACCAGCTGCAGATCATTGTGATCAACGCCGGCCGCCGGACGAGAATCATACTTCTCGATCAGCGTGAAGTTAAAGGTCATATTCTTATAGAATCCCCAGGAAAGACCCGTCTCAAAGGTGATGCGATAGACGTTCCAGTCGTTCGCCTTCGGGCTGTAGGTCAGCTTCTCCAGGAATTTCAGATCTTTCACGATCTCCCAGGTCAGGCTCTCGCCCAGGTCCACATACAGACCATTACGTGCGCCTTCATTGGAGTAGTGATAACTCTGATGAGACACACCGGCCGAGGCATCGAACACGACATTGTCTTTCTTCAGGATGTGGTAACCCAGACCGCCGCCGATCGTGTAGTAGTAATCGATATTGCGGATGGTGTCATAACCGCCGGTCGGTTCACCGTAAAGGAACAGTTTGTCCTGGATGGCATCAAATTCCAGACGATAAGAGGTATCCAGCTTATCCGCGGAAACTACACCCTTGTTCTTGCCGTAGGTCAGCTTGCCGTCCCACAGACTCTTCCAGCGTTCCACACCGTGGCTCGCTTTCACGCGGCCATAGTAGTTCATATAATCGCTGGCACCGTAACCGGCATCCATACCGAGCTGGACTTCACCGGTCAGATTGGAGAAAAACTTGCCCAGGAAAGTGTCGGGTATTTTCTTGGCTTCTTCCACTTCAGCATCAGCTGCTTCAGCGGCTTTTTCCGCTTCTGCTTTCGCGGCTTTCTCGGCCTCAGCGGCGATTTCTTCCGGAGAAGGAAGGGGAGATTGCTTGGTGATTTGATCCAGAGGCAGTGTCAAAGTGCCGCCGAACGGAGTCAAAACGACCATGTTTGTTTCTGATTGGGATTGAACAGTAGCTGTAATCCGGTCGCCGTTCTTCAATTCAAAGATTTGCGGAACAGCATCTTCTGCTAAAACAGAAGCCGCTCCTGTAAGGATCCCGGCCAGCACTAAAACTTTCAAATAAGACTGCATAAGTAATCAATTTTGTTTAAGACACACGCTTAAGCAACTAAGCCACTTCCAGACTGAGAAAAAAAAGGCAAAAAATCAAGCTTTTTTTTAAAATCCGCATAGCCCTCGCATTGCCTCGAAAGTAAGCGCACCGAAAAAAAGAAAGGAGAGCAAACGGGCTGCTCTCCTCTGGCGTTACCTCCTTGGAAAGGGGGGTGTCGGTTTAGCGGTTGATGTCGCTTACCAGTTCAGGTCGATCACGATGGGGCCAAGTCTCACCAGGACCCAGTTCCCGC
>JAEENR010000177.1 GCA_016283885.1 Verrucomicrobiota bacterium | reverse complement strand
GATTTTCCGTACTGGGTCGGAGTTATCGTCATCATACGGCGGTTGTTGACGGCGCTGTATTCAAAGGTTTCTGTGCGATCATTGAGGAAAACTTCCTGTATCTTTCTGGAAATAAGTGGATAATCAATATCCGGAATATCCTTCAGATACATATCCTTGCCAACAGTCTTGCTGGGGCTGTAATGTTGGGACAGAAACAGGATCTTTTCGTCTTCGTCGCAGATACCGATGCGGGCCGGCAGAGAGCGATAGAGTTGAAGATATCTACGGGTCAATCGGTTATGAATAACAAAAAACAATGCGTACAGCAGAAATACGATTCCCGCGATGGAAATCGCATAAAAGATAAAGGTGCCTCTGCTTTTTTCGGGAGGTTCCTGGAAATTCAGCAGAACCGCGTTGGCAGGAAGTGCCTTGGGGTTCAGCTTGTATTGGATGATCTTCTGATAATCAAAGACCGGAGCAAAAGAACATTCCCAGAAGGGACTCCACTGTGCAGAACCATAGGCCAGCACCTGTTCGATCAGGAGCATGGTATCTTGCGCGGTATCTTCAGGGCGAACGATATAACCACCCAGCGCGCCGTGTTCCAGAAAATCCAATGAAGCCGTCAGGAACGGACGAGTCGCCCCTTTGGTGAGAGCTTCGCTCAGAGCTTCGTATGAATGATAGGGCTCCTTTGGCATGGATTGCCAGGGAGGAATAAAGAGCGAGGTTTGATTGGTTTTGGATTGTATCTCCTTGATGGATTGCTCGATAGGAGTCGTGCCGTTTTGATTGAGATAATTGATTTGGATCCCGTGCTGGAAATCGGTCAGAGTATGCCTCATCCCGGCGGAAACATCCGGATCCTGAAGAACGAGGATCTCCTTGGTGTCTGGCCATAACATAGGGATCAATCGCAAGTTGTACAGTAAATCGTAATGATTGTGGATGCCCGCCATATTGGGATGTTTCTGGTAGAAGGGCAGGATATCATTGGAATACTTTATCGCGAGGACCGGAAGTGTTTCCGGGATCACATCGGAATGTTCACCAATCAGTTTTTCCAAAGCGGCATCGTTCAAAGTGACAACAAAATCGTACTTGCCTTCCTGGATGTTCTTCAGTTCTGTCTGGATCGTTTTATCCTCAACGTCTGGATCGGTCTGGTGATTGGCGTTGAGAAAGATGATGTGCCATTCGATTTCAACGGGGAAATTCTTTGTTTTATTCTGTAGGTTTGAGATGTAATCCCATGTCCGCGGATGGGACAAAGAATATGATGACAACAGAAGAGCTTGTTTGCTCTTCTGAAGGGTAATATCTGCCTTTTCCGGACGAGGAGTCAGTGATTCCAAATCTTTTTCCGGGACGGCACAGCTCAGGGCAACGCGAAAGCCTTGATGGAAGCCGGCTTGTTTGGAGAACACAGGGTAGGTGAATTCGATCCGGCTGGATTGGCCGGGATCATTCCAGCCCAGACCGCACACTGTCCGGTAAGGAGCCTCTTCATTGAAAACACCGATAGGATCTATCGCGTTTTCATTGCTCCGGCTCCAAGGGTCGTAACACCATTCTCCCACATTGCCCTGCATATCATAAATGCCCCAGGCGTTAGGCTTTTTCTGGCCGACCGGATGAGTTGAGGCACCGCTGTTCAGTTGATACCAGGCGATTTCCTCCAAAGAGACAGCTGGTTCGGAAATGCCTGCGTTATTCTTGCTGAGCGAGAGAGCCGTAGAACCGGCATGGAAAGCGTATCGCCACTGTGCTTTTGTGGGCAGGATAAACCGATATCCCTTCGGAAGATGGCCTGCTTTTTGTTCCGCCAGTGTCAGTTTGCGGCAGAACTCCATGGCATCCACCCAGCTTACATAGTAAACCGGGTAGTCAGGACCGATACCAAAAAAGGTACCTTCCGTGGGATCCTCACCCATGATAGCTTTATATTGAGCCTGGGTAACTTCATATTTGCCGATCCAGAAGCCGCGTGTCAGGGTGATACGGTGAGGGTTTTCTTCATACTCCGATCTTTCCGCTTCGGCTTCAGGCGTTCCCAGAATGCAGGAACCCGGTTCGACATAAACCAGTTCCAGGGAGGTATCTTCGGGAAGAGCTACAGTGCGGTCAACGCATTCTTTTGGACTTAAATAAGGGTCTTGTTCTGCTGACGCGAAATCAACTGTAAACAGCAGTACCGCAAAAACAGTTAAAAAAGGAAAAAGCATTTTCCCCTTTTGTGATAGTTGCGCCAATTTACAGAACATACGTAGTGCGTTACGCAGAAAACAAATGGTAGTATAATACAGAGTATAAAACAATAAATTTTTTACAAAGCGAATGAATTTAGCCCATGATATGAAAAAACTGGATCCACATTTGCGGATCCAGTTGATGAAAAAATACTTTTAAAAAGATATCATTCCTTTTGATTGTAGGGATCTTTGCCCGTCCAGCAGTGGGTGCATATTTTTTCCGCAGGCAGATCGATCGCTTTCAACAGACCTTCCAGCGTCTGGAATTCCAAAGTTGTGGCACCGATGATTTGGCGAATGGCTTCCACCATTTTCTTATATTTCTCTCCATTAGGATCTTGATAGCTTTCGATATCAGGATTCAGATTATCCGGTTCCAGCTCGCGGATGACACGGCGGGTGATAAGGTCGAAATCCGACTTGGCCCGGCTGAAGTTCAGGTACGGACAGCCGTAAAGCAGCGGAGGACAAGCGACACGCATGTGGACTTCAGAGGCGCCGATGCTCATCAGACGATAGATGATATCGCGCAGCTGGGTGCCGCGGACGATGGAATCGTCACAGAAAAGAAGCTTATGGCTTTTGATCAGTTCTTCTACCGGGATGAGCTTCATTTTGGCGACCAGATCACGGAGGAACTGTTCCGGCGGCATAAAACTGCGGGACCAGGTGGGAGTGTACTTGACCAGCGCACGTCCGTAAGATTCTTTGGAAGCGTTGGAATAGCCGATGGCGTGTCCTACACCGGAATCGGGAACACCGCAGACATAGTCCACCGGTGTTTTTGGGCCTTGTTCATACATGATCTCCCCATTCTTGCAGCGAACGACTTCCGTGTTGCGTCCTTCGTAAGAGGAAGAGGGATAACCGTAATAGACCCAGAAGAAAGCGCATATCTGCATTTCCTCATGAGCCGGGGAAACTTCCATGATGCTGTTCGGTGTCAGTTTGACGATTTGTCCGGGACCCAGCTCCATGGCCATTTTCAGCCCCAGATTGAGGAAAGCCGCGTCTTCCATGGTGACGGCGGTGCAGCCTTCTCCCTGACCGACAAAGACAGGTGTCCGGCCATAGCGATCCCGCGCGGCATAGAGGGTGCCGTCACACATAATCAGCAGGGAACAAGAGCCTTTGATTTTGGAAAGCGCGTACTGGATACCTTCTTTGAAAGAGGGCTTTTGATTGATGAGAGTGCCGACCACTTCGGTGGGATTGATGATGCCGCCGCTCATTTCCAGAAAATGACCGGAATGATGGTTGTTAAAAGCGTTTTCGATCAATTCATCCAGGTTGTTGATCTTTCCGACTGTGACGATGGAGTAAGTACCGTGCCGGGAATGGATAGTGAGAGGTTGATCATCATAGTCGCTGATGATGCCGATACCGCAGTTGCCTTTCAGTTTGGGTAAGTCGTTTTCAAACTTAGCGCGAAACTGAGTTGTCGTGATGTCATGGATCGTTGTATTGATCCGGCCGTTCTCACTTGTAACGGACAAACCGCCGCGTTTTGATCCCAAATGAGAATGATAATCTGTGCCATAATAAAGGATCCTGCTGGATTCTCTATTGGAAACTATACCAAAGAAACCACCCATAATTCTTTATATAATTCTTGTTTTAAGTAGTTAGACTATTCATCTGCTGAGAAATATATCTAATGAGACGATTCAGGCAAAGCCGGGACTCCGTGCGTGACAGACCGGCTGCGGCTCGTGAAGCATCACTTAGAAGTTTTTCCGCAACAGATATACAACTACTTAAAATGGAATACCTTTTTAGGAAAGGTAAAAGCTCGGAAGTGCGTTCGGGTGTCCATTCTTCCAGAATGGAGAGGACTTGTTTTTTATCCGAAGTGTCCGCTTTTTCTAAAAGAAGCAAAACAGGAAGTGTTTGCTTGCCGATAGAGAGGTCGATCCCCTGGGATTTGCCGGAATCCTTTTCCGTTGAGAAGATATCTACACAGTCGTCATAGAGCTGGTAGGCTGTTCCCAGAGACATTCCGTATTGACGCATTTGACCGCAGACATCGGGAGAAGCACCGGCCATCAGGGCTCCCAGTTCGGAAGCTAAAGCAAAGAGTTCTCCGGTCTTGAGACTGATGACTTTGAAATACTGCTCGTGGGTGCAGATATCCACAGTGTGCAGAGATTGCAGAGTTTCACCAATGCAAATACTTCGAGCACTGGATAATATCTTTTGGGTGACCTGTTCGTTGCCAAGACCGCTGGCCAGGTATGCCGCCTGAGAAAGGATGCAGTCGCCCAGCAGTATAGCGGTCCTGTTGCCGCAGAGATGGGCGAATGTGGGTTGTTTGCGGCGGACATCCGCTCCGTCAATGACATCATCATGGATCAAACTGGCCAAATGGATCATTTCAAGCACGGTAGCCACAGTGACGCACTTTTTATCCAGTTTGCCAAGGGAGGAGACTGTCAAAGCAAAAACGGTGGGACGAAGGAGTTTACCTTTTCCGGACAGGGCTTGAGAGCAGATTTCGGTAAGTTCCGGAACGAAAGCCTTAGACTGGTGAATTAGTTCCGATTGAACAGATTCCAAGAAAGATCCGACACAAGCCGCAATATCTTTCCATTGAATTGCACCTTGTACCGTGTCAGTGAAAGACCCGTCGCTGAGGTTTTGATATGTCACAGTCAATGACATCGCCGGAGAGTGTATCTCTGACGATGCCTTCAAGTCAATCTGAATCCCGATATATAAGGGGATTTTTGATTTTTACACGGGAAAGTCCGTTTTTAATAGCCGAAGTATTTCTTAGCGAATTCTATTGCCGCGCGGTTAAATTCATCGCGACACTCCGGGTCTTCGTATAGGCCGTGATTGGAATGAGGATATTCGATATACTGGTGAGGAACGCCTGCTTTTTCCAGAGCTTCTTTTAACAGCTTGGCGTGAATCGGTTTCACAAGAGTATCCTTGGCACCGTAGGCAAAGAGAGTAGGAACTGATTTGGATGTCACAAAAGCGACTGGGGAGACGGAGTTGATCACTTTTTCGGCTTCACCGGTTTTGATCATTTCTTCGTTGACATCTTTTCCGGCCAGCGCGCAGGCAAGAGCCGGTTTTCCTTTATTATCATCACTGCCCCAGGATGTATTATGAAAATCAACGGGGCCGACTTTCTCGAAAACAAACGCGATGGGCAGTGGTGACTGGTCGGTGCGGCTGTAGGCATACAGCAAGGCCAGATGACCGCCGGCAGAGTAACCGCTCAAAGCGATCTTATCCACATTATACCCCAGTTCCGCTGTTTTCTTTTGGATAGCTTTTATGCAGTCTCCGATTTCGTCCAGCATAGTAAAGACATTGACTTCGGGATGTTTTTTGTTGCCGCCCAGAGAGTATTCAATGGTCGCGGTGATATAACCCGCTTTGGCATAGCGCTTGCAGGCATAATCCATATCGGAGCGTTTGCCGGAATTCCAGGAGCCGCCGTGAATGAAAAGGATAGCACCTTGTTTGATTTGAGGATCCGCGGACGCTGGAATGTAAAGGTCAAAAAGGTTATTCTGCTTATCACCATAAGAGATATCTTTATAAATCTTGCCGTTGGAGCTTTGCCATTCCTCAGAAAAGCCTCCGCCTTCTATGATGTTTTTGAAGAGGAGTGTGCATCCCGTACAGGAGGTAATGCCGATAATGACTGCGAACAGGACAACTGTTCCAGAGAGGATCCAGAATACTTTTTTGACTGTTTTCATCTAAATGACTTTTGATATTTTCAGGCAGAGGTTCACTGCCTTTTGCATATAAAGAACCGTCAAAAGACTGTTTTGTGTTTGATTTTAATAACCGAAGTATTTTTTGGCGAATTCCAATACGGCCTGATGGTATGCCTGACGGCAGTCGGGATCGTCTTGCAGCAGGTGGTCAGAATTTTGAAAATCAATGAATTGGCATGGGATCTTATTCTCTTCCAGCGCAGCGATCAAGCGCTTGCGGTGGATCGGTTTGACCAGCCAGTCTTTACCGCCGTAGGAACACAGGACTGGAATGTTTTGAGAGTGGATATACGGAACAGGAGAAAGAGATCTGAGGGTTTTCTCTGCCTGACCATTGGTGATTTGTTCAGCCGTGACTTCTGTTCCGCTCAGCGCGCTGGCCAGCTGCGCTACTTTTTTGGGGTCATCCTCGAAACTGCCCAGATGGAAGTCTATAGGCCCCACTTGTTCAAACACGAACCGGATGGGTAAAGGTGAGGTTTCATACCGGTTGAAGGCATAGAGCAGAGCCAGATGGCCGCCCGCACTGTAGCCGGAAAGAGCCAGTTGATCTACCTTGTAGCCCATTTCCGCCGTGGTCGTTTTGATTTGTTTGATGCATGCCTCGATTTCATCCAGCATGCTGGTGAGGTTGACTCCCGGTGTGGGACGGGTCAAGTGCTTCAGCAAAGTGTAAGACATGGTGGCGGTGATGTAACCTTCTTTCGCGTAGCGCTTGCACACATAATCCATATCTGTGCGCTGGCCGACGATCCAGGCTCCTCCGTGGATGAACAGCATGACTGCGTGCGTTTTATTAGTGTCAAGAGTAGCAGGCAGGTACAGGTCGAAGCGTTCCTTCTTTTTGGTGCCGTAAGGAATTGATTTACAAATCGTCCCATCCGTCTTTTCCCAGGCGGTGTAGCCGCTGCTCTGGATACGGTTGCCGATATTGCATCCGCATGTCAACAAGGCTGTTATAGAAAATACGATGAGAAAGACGACAGTACCGGCGGCTCCTGTCAGTATTCTTCGGATAAGTTTTTTAAGACTGAGAAGGTGTAAAACGGATATAAAGGACACGAGGAGGAGAATTGAGCCGCCGGCAGTTCCAAGAAGCATTTTCTTGATCGGGTTCATAGGGCAAAGGAAGTGTAGAACAGATATAAAAAATATCAGGAGGGAAAAGGCAGCAACGCCGATCCTCAGGAATTTTTTCTTAGCAGGGCTCATTATGCAGGTGTAAAAAAAGAAGGCAGGGTCGAAACCCTGCCTTTCTTCATAAGAACATTAGGCGTTCTTGATCCAATCACAATACGGAGCGCGTTGTTTGCGATCCAGAAGCTTGTTGGCTTCTTCGTTATTGGTGATGACTTCGCGTTTCGGATCCCAGTGGATCTCTTTGTTGGTCCAGTAGGCGATGTTGCACAGGTGGCAAACGGTCACGCTGCGGCAGCCGACTTCCACGTCGCAGATCGGACGGGTGTGGTTGCGGATGCCGTTGAACCAATCCTGATGATGGTCATTGCTTTCGTACAGCTTGACATCATTGTCCGTGAACTTGACATCTTCCAGTTCTTCCGGAGCGAAACCGATCTTACCGCGGTCCACATAGATGCGGCCTTCGGTGCCGATGAACTGGATGCCGAAGCTTTCTTTTCTGCCATCGCGTTCCAATTCGTTATTACCGCCGTGCTGCACTTCCACACCATTGGCATAGTAGAATTTGATGCCGCTGGTGGCGTTTTCATTGCCCGGAGGAACGAATTTCACCGGACCGCTGTCGTCCATGCCTAAGGCCCACTGCACGATATCATAGTGATGGCAGCCCCAGTCGGTGGTCATGCCGCCGGAGTATTCACGATAATCGCGCCAAGGATAGAAATGATGCACACCGCGGGGACTGAGCTTTTGATTGTAGGCACGATACGGTGCCGGTCCCAGCCACATATCCCAATGAAGACCTTCCGGGGCTTCTTCCGCGGGCAGATCGCACCAACGGGAAGGAGCGCCGATATTGACGATGATCTTCTTGATATCACCGATCTTACCATTGCGGACCATACGGGCGGCTTTGCGGAATTCCGCGCTGGAGCGCTGCTGGCTGCCTGTTTGGAAAATGACATCGTTTTTGCGGACGGCATTGGCCATCGCGCGGGCCTGACGCACGGTCAAGCTCAGCGGTTTTTCGCAGTAAATGTGTTTGCCGGCGTTGGCGGCCATGATGACTGGGATGCTGTGCCAATGATCGGGAGTAGCGATGAAGACGGCATCCAGATCTTTGCGTGAGAGCATCTCGCGGAAATCATAGTAAGCATCGCACTTCTGGGCATTCTCGCCGAATCTTTCTTTATAGCGATTGTCCACTACACCTTTTGCATAGTTCAGACGGTCTGTATCCACATCACAAACGGCAATGACACGTGCGTCATTACGATTGGCAACAGAACCCAGATGGCCTCTGTTCTGCATACCGATACCGATAAAGCCGATATTGAGGCGGTTATTGGGTTTTTCCTCTGCTTTGGCATTCCAAATGCTGGAGGGCAGGATAAAAGGAACAGCAAAGGCCGTCGAAGCGGTCTTCAAAAAGCTGCGTCTTGAAATTAAGCACTTTTTCATACAGGGATGATTTTGACAAATTTATTTAAAAGAGCAAGGGAAAAGGTATTTTTATAGAGAAAAATTCAATTTTTTATTGTCTGAAGAGTGTTTTCTGAAGATACTGATTGCGATGTAAGTAGAGCGTCAAGCGATATGGAAAAGGTTCGGATCGGTATTGTGGGGCTTGGAAACATGGGACGTTTCCATGCTGATTATTTGTTAAAAGGAGAAGTTGCTCGCGCGGAACTGACCGCGGTGAGTGACGCGTTTGAGAAAGGTATGGAGCCTTATAAGGGCAAAGTAGAGACTTTCTTAAAATGCGATGAGATGATCCGGTCGGGCAAGATCGATGCGCTGATCATCGCTACACCGCATTATTTCCACACGCTTCAGGGGATCGATGCTCTGGAGCAGGGACTGCATGTATTGACAGAAAAGCCGATATCCGTTCACAAGGCTGACTGTGAAAGACTTATCGCGGCTCATAAGAAACCGGGACAGGTCTTTGCTGCTATGTTCCAGCTGCGGACAGATCCCAAGTTTGAAAAAATCAAGAAATTGATCTCTACCGGTGAGCTGGGAGAGATCGTGCGAGTGAACTGGATCAACACAGACTGGTTCCGCACAGAGGCTTACTATGCCAGCGGCGGATGGCGCGCCACTTGGAAAGGCGAAGGCGGCGGAGTCCTGCTGAACCAGTGTCCGCATAATCTGGATCTGTTGCAGTGGTTCTGTGGAATGCCTTCCAAAGTCAGGGGATTTTGCCAGATCGGCAAGTACCATGACATTGAGGTGGAGGATAATGTGACCGCTTATCTGGAGTATCCCAATGGAGCCACGGGTGTGTTCGTGACCAGCACGGGCGAGGCTCCGGGAACGAACCGCCTGGAGATCGCCGGCACACGCGGACGGCTGGTCTTTGAGAATGGAAAGATCACTTTCACCCGTAACGAGCAGGATATGAAGAAATTCTGCGAGGAGTCCAAGATTGGTTTTGCCAAGCCGGAAGTCTGGGAGATCAATATTCCGTATGAAAACACAGGCGCTCAGCATAAACGGATCACACAGAACTTTGTAGATGCCATTCTGGACGGCAAGCCTTTGATCGCTCCGGCTGAAGAGGGTATCCATTCCGTGGAGCTGGCAAACAGCATCCTTTACAGTTCGCTGACCAATCAGACCATCGAACTGCCGCTGGACAGCGCCGCGTATGAGGCAAAACTGAAAGATTTGATAGCCCATTCCACGCACGTGAAGAAAGTGCGCGAAGTGGATAGCGGCGATTTTTCTAAGTCATTTTCAAAATAGGATTTATTTATGATTTTAATGGGTATTAGTGACGAGGCCGGTGCGCTGATAGAGACTCAGATCCGCGCGACTCGCGAGCTGGGCTGGGAGAATATCGAAGCCCGTGCGGTGGAAGTGCCGGGTTTCCCCAAAGGAAACATCCATGACATTCCAGAAGAAGCTTTTAAGCAGGTCGAAAAACAAATCAAGGATTCCGGGATACATGTTTATTGTTTTGGCTCGACCATTGGCAACTGGGCCAAGAAGATCACTCAGCCATTTGAGCCAACACTGGAAGAGGTGAGCCGTGCTATTGACCGCATGACCCGCTTGGGCACGAAGTATATCCGTGTGATGAGCTTTGCCATCGAACCGGGCAACGAGCAGTACGAGGAAGAACGGTTCCGCAGAATGCGTGAGATCACCCGGCGGTTCCTGGATGCCGGGATCACGCCTGTGCATGAAAACTGCATGAACTACGGCGGAATGAGTTATAAGCACGCGCTGCGTTTGCTGGAGAATGTACCCGGTTTGAAATGGGTTTTTGATACAGGCAATCCGATCTTCAATAATGACCGCAGCAAGGAAGAACCTTATCCCAAGCAGAATGCCTGGGCTTTTTACTGGCAGATGAAACCCTATATCGAGCATATCCACATCAAAGACGCTTATTGGGATATTTTGAAGGGAGATGCCGTTTATACTTTCCCCGGTGAAGGAAAGGGGTATGTCAAAGAGATTTTATCCGATTTAAAGGCAAACGGTTATAATAAAGGTATCAGCATCGAGCCTCATATAGCCGTAGTATTCCATGATGAGAACGTCAAAGCTTCTGAGGAAAAGCAGTACCGTTCTTATGTGGAATATGGACAAAAACTGAATCAAATCATCAAAGAACTGAAATGATCATCAAATCTATAGCGTATCCGCGTGCCGGTCTGGTGGGGAATCCCTCCGACGGGTATCACGGAAAAACGATTTCCTTTTCGTTCAGCAATTATCAGGCTTGTGTCACACTTTACCAGACTCCGGAACTGGAGATTCTGCCGAACACGCGCGATGAGTCGAAATTTGACAGCATCAAGGATTTAGCAAACGATGTGCAGCTGAACGGCTACTATGGCGGCATCCGCCTGCTGAAAGCGACGATCAAGCGTTTTCATGATTATTGCGTCATGAATCATATCGAGCTGGATGACCGCAACTTCACTTTGCGCTACAGCACGAACATCCCCAGCCGGGTAGGCATGGCCGGTTCCAGTGCGATCATCACCGCCTGTTTGAGAGCATTGATGGCATTTTACGGAACGATCATTCCTAAACCGGTCCAGGCCAATCTGATCCTGTCGGTGGAGAATAAGGAGCTGGGGATCCCGGCCGGTCTTCAGGATCGTGTGGCTCAGGTCTATCAAGGGGTCGTCTATATGGATTTCGATAAGGAGTATATGGATGAACATGGTTTTGGACGGTATGAGTATCTGTCTCAAAATCAACTGCCTCCTATCTATGTTGCCTATCGGGACGATATGAGCGAGGGAACAGAGGTTTTTCATAATGACATCCGTGGCCGTTTCAACCGGGGAGAACCGGAAGTCGTAGAGGCCATGCGCTACTGGGCGGATCTGACGGATCGGGTAAAGGAGGCCTTGCTCAAACGTCAGGGACATGAAGTCATCGGGCCTCTGCTGGATGCTAATTTCGATAAACGCAAGGAATTGTATCGGATCAGCAAAGGCAACCTGGAAATGGTGGCGGCGGCTCGTTCGGTGGGAGCCAGCGCAAAGTTCTGTGGTTCCGGCGGAGCTATCGTTGGCACTTACAAGGATGAAGCGATGTATGCCAAACTGGAAAAAACATTGACCGGGTTGGGGATAAGTCTGATCAAGCCGGTTTTTGTGCCGCCGTCGGTGGACGCGCCTTTATCACTTTGATCGCAAGCTCGCAACTTGGGCTTGATATTTGGGCTTT
This sequence comes from Verrucomicrobiota bacterium, assembly GCA_016283885.1. Taxonomy (GTDB): domain Bacteria; phylum Verrucomicrobiota; class Verrucomicrobiia; order Limisphaerales; family UBA1412; genus UBA1412. The sequence continues at coordinate 16,359 of JAEENR010000177.1, read as the reverse complement.
TCTTGACTAGGGTGGGAGAGCCTTCAGGTATGGGAAAAGCCTGTCCTGAGTTTATAAAATGGGCATTTTAGATTTAACTCTCAGCGTGCTTGCCGTTTTGCTATGGGCAAACTGGCAAATGGAGGTGTCTGCCAGTCAGAAGAAGCGGGTCACCGATTTGGGACATGTGGGACGCACGATTTCCCATAACGCGGAACCGGCTTCTTCCTGGAAAACGATGCTGCTTCTGATGGCCATTTTATTCCTGAGACCGTTTATCTATTGGCAGATAGGGATGGGGATAGACTGGAATGCGATGCTGAAGTTCGGCGCGGTTTCCATTCCGTTCCGTTCGGATAACCTGCTGCACATGACACTGTTTTCACTGGCCGGATTCATTCAGCTGCTGCTGATTTTCTATTCCTGGATACTTTTCCTGGGATTAATGAAGTATGGGGACAATGTCAACGAAAAGAATCTGCTTCATAAAAGCATCCATGTTTTTACGGGGCCGATCCTCAAGTGGCCGGTGGTGTTTCGCGTCCTTCTGCCCGGATTGATCACGATCCCCTTGTGGATCATCTTTTGTCTGATCCTTGAAAAAGCCAATATCTTTCCGGTACAGACTTTTAAATCTATTTTTTGTGAAAGTCTGGTGATGGGGCTTTGCGCCTACTTGCCGTGGTGCCATCTGATGGCGCTGCTGATTTTCATCTATATCCTGAACAGCTATTTTTATCTGACCAGTTCGCCCATCTGGAATTATCTGCACTCATTCACGCACAGGATATTGACTCCGCTCTATTTTCTGAAACTGCAGATCTATAAAATAGATTTTACCCCCGTGGCCGGGATGGCTATTGTCTTTTTGATTTATGAGAACGGCACCAAAGCGCTAAGCGTTCTCTTCACTTACGCCTTGCGGTAAAGGGGGGTCTTCCTGAACGGAATCGACCGTTTCCCTCAATTTTGCCAGAAATTCAGAAATTCCTTCATCAAACGCGGCGCTGAGCCGGATGACTGGAGTTTTGCGGATATGGCGTTTGAATTGTTTCAGAAGTTCTTCCGCGCCGGGTTCATCCATTTTGTTGGCCACGACCAGACGGGGCCGGTTCAATAATTCTTTGTCGTAGTATTCCAGCTCCTGAAGCAGCTGACGATAGTCTTCCCAGGGTTTACGGCCTTCGCTTCCGGCCATGTCCAGCAGCAGAACGATGACTTTGCAGCGGCGGATGTGGCGCAGAAAAGCGTGTCCCAGTCCTTTGTTTTCATGAGCTCCGGGGATCAGTCCGGGAACGTCACAGACGGTCATGCGGTGGTAATCCACGGGATCTTCCACAATGCCGACTTGAGGATGAAGGGTCGTAAAGGGATAGGACGCGATCTTGGGACGCGCTCTGGAAATAGCTGTTAGCAAAGTAGATTTGCCGGCGTTTGGGAATCCGACCAGCGCGGCATCCGCCACGATGCGGAGTTCCAGCAGATAGTATCCCTCATCGCCTTCTTCGCCCGGCTGAGCGAAGCGGGGGGTTTGGCGTGTCGGTGTGGCAAAATTCCGGTTTCCCAGTCCGCCGCGTCCGCCTTTGCACAGGACGAATCGCTGGCCGTGTTCCAGAAGGTCGCACACTAATTCTTTTTCGGTCTCATTGATGTTGGTGCGGACGACCGGGACATTTTTGGAAAGGTCGAATTCCCAGGCGACTTCATTGCCGGCCTGGCGGAGGGTGGGTTTCAGCGCGGCAATCTCTTCTTCATCCATTTCCTGATCAGCAGGATCCGGCGGAACGGGAAGACGCCAGACCAAAGTGCCGCAGGGGACTTTGACGATGATATCTTTGCCGGCCAGTCCGTCCATGCCTTTTCCCATGCCGGCCTGACCGTTTTCGGCGATCAGCCGGGGGGTATAGTACTGGTTGACCAGGTTGTTGATATCATGGTCCGCTTCTAAAATAACACTGCCGCCGCGGCCGCCGTTGCCGCCGCTGGGACCGCCCTTGGGACGGTAGGCTTCGCGTTGGAAGGCGACACATCCTTTACCGCCGTGACCGGCGCGGGCATAAACTTTGACTTGGTCAATAAACATCTGATGAAGAGAGCTATAGTTGAAAAAACGGCGAGGCACGAAAACCTCGCCGTATGCTTATGAAAACAAACAAATAAAATATCCGGAAAAATCCTTACTTCGCGGCAGCAGCTTCTTCCAGAGGAAGAACGCTGACACGACGGTTGAGCTTGTCAAAGCTCACACGGCCTTCGGTGAGAGCGAAGAGCGTCCAGTCACGACCCAGGCCCACATTTTTGCCCGGATGGAATCTGGTACCGACCTGGCGCACGATGATGCTGCCGGCTTTGACTACTTCACCACCAAAACATTTGATACCGCGCATCTGCGGATTACTGTCACGACCGTTACGGCTACTACCTTGACCTTTTTTATGTGCCATGAGAAAATCTCCTTACGCTTTAATTTCTTTAATCTTGAGAACGGTCAATTCCTGACGATGACCGATCGTTTTGTGGTGACCTTTGCGTTTTTTCATTTTGAAAGAAATCACTTTTTCACCACGAATGTGTTTTACCACATCGGCAACAACACTGGCACTGCTCACAGTGGGTGTGCCTACGGTCACCTGACCATCATTATTCACCAAAAGAACTTTATCCAGGGTGATGGATTTACCCTGTTCAGCGTCTAAACGCTCCACTTGCAGAGTGTCACCAGCGGTGACCTTGTATTGCTTCGCACCAGTTTCAACAACAGCGTACATATTCGTATAAATCAAAAAATGACCGATATTTAGAACCCTTCCAAACCGGTCTTGCGTCTTTACGGGATTATATGGGATTGTATAAGATTACGAACGAATCCCGCAGACAGCATCTCATGAGTGAGGCCGATTTGCAAGCTGAATTTTAGAAAATTTTGTTTTTCCGGGTCATGATCCAGGTCAAAGAATTTATAATTTTTCCACAAACATTTGATGGACTTCATATTATAAATTCTCTGAACTTTACATCTTTTCTTCAGCTTTCTTACGCTTTTTTTCTTCTTTTTCCAGACGGCGCTTTTCGTCTTTGATCCGTTTCTGTTCTTCCTTATAGCGTTTCTTTTCTTCTTTGGTCATCGTTTTCAGATCGGGGACCGCGTTGGTGATGGAGTCGCCCGGTTTGGTGACGATGGAAGGCGGCTGAACAGGAGCCGGAGAAGGGGGATAATCCGCGCTGGTGCGGATGCGCACGCCGTTGCGCACGGATACGGAGCCGTCGGCGTGTTTATAAAGTACCGGCTTGGAGCCGATGTAGTCGTAAAATTCGCGTTTCAGCATCACGCCGTCCGTATCCATCACAAAGTAGATGAATCTTTTGGCGTGGATCTGGTTCAGGATGTGCAGATTGCTCTTGGTGTCCACGATGGCCTTGGGATCGCTGAAGGCCACGGTGCCGCAAACCGGGATGACCTTGAAATAGGTTTGGCCGCTCTGGTCGGTGATGCGCGTGTACAGACGCATTTTGTTCAGGTAGGCCACACGGATGATGGCATAGCGGCGGATCTCCGGCGTGAGGGTAGGCGGTTCATTTTCTTTGGGCGGTACTCCGACATCAAAGGTCAGGACTTCCACACCGTTAAAGACATTGAACGAAACGGCCGGGCTGGAAAAATCGCTTTCCCATCCGTCTATGTGGATGGTGGCGTTGAGGTTGTAAAGTCCGGACTTCAGGAGCTCAAAGTAGGGCAGGATGTCGATATTGCGTTTGGCGCTCATGGAGGCACCCAGAGTGAACTCGCCGCTCATATCCATATCGCCCACCCGGTTGATGTAAGGTTTGGTAGCGGATTTGGATTCGATATGGAATTCCAGCCAGTTGGGCTGTGTGCCCAGTTTCAGGCTCTGGCCCGTGAGGTTTGTGATCTCAACGGTCGCGATGACGGATTCGCCGGAAAGATAAATATCCTGATCCAGTGTCACACTGACACTGACTTGTCCCATAACGGCTTGTGCCGCGCTCAGGAACAGCGTCAAAAGAAAAACTTTCAGTCTCATAGCATGAAACGATCCCGCCTCATTCTAGTCATTCAAAGTGGCGGATGACAAGACTTTTTCAACAGAAAAGGCTGATCGGAAATCCGTTTACAGCGAGCTGATCAGGCAGGACGGGGGAATGATCTGCCTCACATCCACGGCTTCCATCCCGGCGGCGCGGATACCCTCCAGTCCCAGATCCGTGTCCTCATAGCCCCGGCAGTATCGGGGTTCCACTCCCAGACGGCGGGCGGCTTCCAGAAAGATATCGGGAGCCGGTTTCTGGCGCGTCACATCCTGGCTGGTTACAACGGTTTGGAACCAGTCCTGGATACCCAGCTGCGGCAGGATGGTTTCCATAATGGAACGCCGTCCCCCGGTGGCGATGGCCATGGGGAGCTTGCCCCGGTTTTCGCGGGCAATGGAGGCGATCGGCTCGATTAGACGCACTTTTCCCATCATCTTCACGTATTCCGACTCCTTTTCTCTGGCCGCGGCCTCGATATCCAGATCCGGCAGTGATTGTTCCCGGCTCAGGATGACCAGGATGTCGCGGGAGGGAATACCGCCCATGGAGTAAAGGCGTTTCTGGTCCAGTTGGATCCCGTGGCGCCGCGCGACGATCTCCCATGCTTTCCAATGGAAAAACATGGTGTCCGCCAGAGTGCCGTCAAAATCAAAGATGAGAGCGTCTATTCTCCTCGTATCCATAAAATGAGAGGTGAGGAAGATCCTCCTCACCGGGGGAGCATTCTAGGGATGGAGACCGGCGCAGGCAATTCTATTTTTTCAAAACACGGTGGAACCGGAACCCTGGATGATTTAAAAGAACCACGGATGGACACAGATACACACAGATATTTGTTATGGAATCATTTATTATTGCGAGGCCGACGTTTGGCTCTGTCACCGGTTCCCGGTGAGGGTATATATTATCGTCTTACCGGGGGTTACGCTTCGCTTACCCCCGGCTATTATCATGTCACCCCTACGGGGTTTCAGAATGGATTCCTTCGGGATCGAATAACGAAAAAGACGCGCGGGTTGCGCGTCTCTACTGTTTATCTCGTTGCAAATAAATAATTTATCTGTGTTTATCCGTGTTCATCGGTGGTTCTTTCAATACCATCCGTTGTTCTTTGAAACAGAAAATCCCCGACGGACGATACCGCCGGGGATCTCGTGTCAGGCCGAAGCCTTATCGCTTTCAACTATTTCTTTTCGGAGAGCAGTTTGATGCGCATGTCGAAATAGGAACCGCCGGAGACGTTATGGAGTTCCACGGCGATGATGTTCTTGCCCTTCTTGACGGCTTTGCGGAAGGCATCCATATCGATATCCATCGGAGCATAGCTGCCGTTCCAGTCCGCGTAACGGGCGATCTCGACACCGTTCAGGTAGATGACCGGATCCTGATCATAGAAAATCTCCAGGAAAACAATGTCATTGGCGCTGAGGTTTTCATTCCATTCAAAGGTGCGGCGCAGCCAGATCTCGTCGGTTTCCCATTCGGTGTTGATCTTGGCATTCCTGTTGTCGCGTTTGATGACAGCGTTGCCGAAACCGGCTTTGCCTTCTCTCCAGCCGTCTTTGCCTTCGGCGGTCTTCCAACCGTCAGCGGGGCGTTCGTTGGTATAGAGCCAGGCCAGCTGGGCATCCATGATGGTCTTTTCGGTAAAGGCGTTTTCGGCACCGGCATAGACCATGTCATGGAGTTTCCTCAGATTGGCGCGGCCGTATTTGTCCACCTTGCGGTCGTAGGTCAGCAGACCGTTGTTTTCCACTTCCACGTCGGTCGTCTGGGTATAGACGGAGGCGGCCAGACCTTTACCGGCCAGGCGGCTGAGGCGTGTCATCAGAGAGGTGTAGCGTGCAAAGGATTCCTCGGTGCTCTTGTCGCTGACGTAGCCCCAGGCACCTTCGTTCTTCCAGGTGTGGTCGCCAATGACCAGACCGAGACCGCCGAATTCACCCAGCACGGAGATGCGGTCGGGCATCAGGTCGAACATACCCGGACCGGGATAGTTGTGCATGTCTTTGGTGTCGCCGACACCGTAGTCTGTCCATCCGGAGGGACCATCTACCAGGCGGGTCTTGTCATAGTTCTGGACCCAGCGGAGAGTGGAGTTGGCTTTGAAGGCTTCCTGTTCGCCCCAGCCCTCATTATAGGGCACCCAGACCACGATGGAGGGAATGGGCTGGAGGAGATCCATCATGCCTTTGAGCTCGCGGCGGTAGGAGCCGTAGCGGGCGTTGACATTGCCCGGACCGGAAGTCATATCCTGCCAGACCATGATGCCGATTTTATCGCACCAGTAGTAGTAAAGCATCGGCTCGATCTTGATGTGTTTGCGCATCATGTTGAAGCCGGCATCTTTGAGGAACTGGATGTCGAATTTCAGAGCTTCTTCGCTGGGCGGGGTCAGCAGACCGTCCGGCCACCAGCCTTGATCCAGCGTGCCCTGCATGTAGATCTTTTCACCATTGAGGAAGAAGCAGTTGGCGCCGTTCTTGTCTTTGCCCATCTTGATCTGGCGCATACCGAAGTAGCCTTGCACCTTGTCGGTGCCGCCGTCAGAGTTCAGGGCGATATCCAGTGTGTAAAGATACGGGTTATCCGGTGACCAGAGCTGAGCGTTCTTGATATTCAGTTCGACCGGTTTTTCCCAGTTCTTGACCTTGCCGCTGGCCACTTTTCTGCCGTTTTCATCTTTCACGGTGATGGTGGCGCTGGCACCCATCAGATTGCCTTTGGTTTTGAGGGTGACCTTGGCAATGCCTTTTTCAATATCGCTGTCGATGTTGTAGCCGGTGACATAAGTGGAGGGGACTGTCTCCATCCACACAGTCTGCCAAATGCCGGAACAGGCGGTGTACATGATGCCGCCCGGTTTCAGGACCTGTTTGCCGGTGGCGTTCATCCAGGAATCGGTGGGATCCCACACATAAACGACCAGCTCATTCTTGCCCGGATGGACGGCGCTGGTCGCGTCTATCGTTTGGGGCAGGATGCCGCTTTCATGCGGATATTCGGAAACTTCGATGCCGTTGACAAAAACCTGACTGCGGAAATCGACACCGTCAAAATGGAGGAGCAGACGGTCGCCGTTGAGTTCGCTCACATCGAAAGTGCGGTGATACCAGATCGCTTCATTGGGCTGGACAGCGCGTCCCACGCCGGAGAGAGCGGATTCCACCGCGAAGGGGACCAGGATCTGTCCCTGCCAGGCCGGCTTGGCAGGTTCCTGCCAGTCGCAGACCGAAGGAGTCGCGCCTTCTTTGGCATCGATAGCGGTGATGGCATAATCCCACATCCCGTTGAGGTTGACCCATTTTTCACGTTTCAAATTGGGCCGGGGATGCTGCTGCCATGCGGTTTCCGGGGTCATTTTTTCGCCCCAGACCGTCATCAGTGGAGAGGTGACAGCCGGTTTATAGGCTGCGTTTGTATTCGCGGCATACGCTGTAGCAGCGATAAGCGCGCAGAATCCGTAACAAAGAGTTCGATTCAACTTCATTGGCGATAATCATAAGAAAATCCCCGCCGAAGTCGAGCGAAAATGTTCCGCGTCTTATGAGTATTTGAGGACTACGCGGAAAACGATGTTGCCCGCGTCGCGGAGACGATCCATCAATTTTTCGATCAATTCCTGCAAGTTTTTAGTGGCGAGGATATTGACCATGGAATCGGCCTTGTTGGGATTGGAGTAGAGCGTTTTCAGCAGCGTCAGCATGATATGGTCGGTCTCAGTCTCGCAGTAGCGCAGCCGGGAGTTCATTTCCTTGACGGCTTCCACATCCGGTTTATTGCGGAGCTGTTTGACCATCTCGATCAGGATATCCGCCGATTGTTTGATATAGTCCGCCGGCATCTTGAAATTCTCATGCTGGATCGCGTCCTGAAAGACAAAAAACTGTGAAAGGAATTTCTCTGCCGTTTTGCTGATCTTGGTCAAGGCCGAGGAAAGAGCCTCGATATCCTCGCGGTCGAACGGCGTGATAAAAGAAATGCAGAGCTGATGGGATATCTCATCGTTCAATTCCTTGCTTTTGCGGCGCTTCTGCACGATCTCATCCACAGATTTGAGCGTTTCGGGTTCAACCAGCGCCTGCGCCAGCGACTTTACACTGGATGAGCTGGATTGCGCCAGAGCTTCGATCAGGTCGAAGAACCTCTCATCACGACAGAAGAATTTTTGTAATGAAAACATGGTTTGCTGAAAATTTAGATTCCGAAAATGAGTTGTACGATCTTGAAAGTGAAAAATCCGATCAGGCAGGTAATAGGCAGCGTCAATACCCATGCCCAGATCATGCTACCGGCCACGCTCCACTTGACCGCGCCAAAGCGTTTGGTCGCACCCACACCCATGATGGAGGTGGAGGTCACGTGCGTTGTGGAAAGCGGGATGCCCCAATGGCTGGCTACATGGATGACCAAAGCCGCCATACTCTGCGCGGCAAAGCCGTTCATCGGGTTCATACGGACCAGCTTAGAGCCCACAGTCTTGATGATCCTCCAGCCGCCGGTGGCGATACCCGAAGCCAATGTGATGGCGCAAAGCCATGTCAGCCAGGTGGGGACCGCGAACTCGTTCAGCTTGAGGAAGTCCAGCCAGTGCGGCAAATTGTCAAAAGTCCCTGCGGCTGTCGCTGTGACCAGGCTCAACGTAATGATGCCCATGGTCTTTTGCGCGTCGTTCGTGCCGTGGGAAAAACTGATCCAGGCCGAGCTGAGGATCTGCAGTTTGCCGAAATTGCGATTGATCCCGGCCGGTTTGAACGGTCTGAAAATCAGCATCAAAAGCCCCATGAAAACAAAGCCCGCGACCAAACCGATGATCGGCGCAAGAAACAGAGGTTTGATCACTTGAGGCCACAGACCGGTGAAGTGGCCGCCTTCTTCCACACACCAGTGGATCACACTCCAGTTGGAATGCGATACGGCCAGAGCCGCGCCGCAGAGTCCGCCGATCAGGGCGTGACTGGAGCTGGAAGGCAGTCCCACATACCAGGTTAGGAGATTCCAAAGGATACCGGCGATCAGGCCGCACATGATGGTCTCCTGCGTAATGTAGTGGATATCGACCAGACCCTTGCCGATAGTCATGGCCACCGCGTGCCCCGAAAGAGCACCCAGTAAATCGAAAGTGGTAGCGATGACGATGGCCTGCCGGGGGGAAAGAACGCGGGTCGCGATAGAAGTGGCAATAGCGTTGGCTGTGTCATGGAAACCATTGACGTATTCAAAGATAAGCGCAACGATGATGACGCAAAAGACAAGTGTCATATTTGAAAGATTAGTCGCTCAATCCCGGCATGATCACCAAAAAGCCGGAAAACGTCGCGGGGAATAACCAGCGACAGCACCATTTTACCATGTCCGTGAAACAGAAGTAAATAGAATACCGAGAAATGAGGAAATTAATTTTTTAGTTTCTATTTAACATATTGATTTTCTGAGTGTTAAAAAGAATGGAAATGTGTTTTTAGAAAAAAAGAAAAACGATAAAAAAATTTTTTTTGATACCCTTTTTCGGGGAGAATATGCGGAATGTTCTTATCCTCAAGAGGCTTTAGCGGGGACTGTGAATAACCTGTGAATAAGTGTGAATATATTCTGCTGGTCAGCGACTCTTTGAATGGCTAAAGTCAATCCCGGTAAGCGAAGAGCTACTCTGGCGGCAACAGCACTGATTATGGATGAGGTGTGGATGTGTTGTTGTCACAACTCCTTTGAATGGAATGTGTTGTATTTTTTTTATTCATGGCTTATTGTGCCATTGTGGAGAGTGGAATCCGGGCTTCTAACTCACTTATTTTGAATAGAGTGAAGCCGGAGAGTGATTTTTGAGTAAGGCTCCGTGAATAACTTTGAATTTTGTTTTAAGGTATCAACATGCTGGCTAATCAGTTATGGGAACGGACGTGCGAGCGTCTAAAGAAAATCTTTTCCGCAGAGGTTTATCGTTTGTGGATTGCCAGGATCAAAGTGCTTGATTATGAAAGCAATAACCTTTCTCTTGGAGTTTGGGACGAGTTTGCTCAGCTTTGGTTCAAAGAGAATTATGTCAGTGCGCTTGAAGACGCACTTCGGGAAATCACCGGCGAATCTATAACTGTTCAGGTGCAAGTCGTTTCTTTTGAGGATCATTCAGAACCTTCCGCAGAACAGGAAAGTGTTCCTCCAAAAGAGGATCCTGCGCAAAATACGGATAATCAACAGAACAGCGCGCCCGCGATCCCGCCGACTGTTTATACGCCCAGAGCTGCGGCGGAAGTTCAAAACGTGTTGAATCCGAAGTACACCTTTGAGTCTTTTGTGGTAGGGACCAACAGCAATATGGCTCACGCGGCGGCAATGGGGGTCGCCCAAAATCCGGGAAAAAGTTATAACCCCTTATTTATCTATGGCGGAGTGGGTTTAGGGAAAACCCATCTGCTTCATGCTATCGGCAACCGTGTGATCGACAACGCGGAAAGAGCCGGGAAGCAGGTCAGAGTCGTTTATGTGACTCTGGAGAAATTCCTGAATGAATATATCGAAGCTGTCCGGGAACAGCGGTGTGAACGTTTTCGCAGGAAATATCGCCGGGTAGATGTACTTTTAATTGATGATGTTCAATTCCTTACAGGTCGTGAGGGATTACAGGAAGAGTTTTTCCACACCTTCAATGAGCTCTATAACAGCAATAAACAGATCGTTTTGACCTCGGATCGTCCATTGAGCGAGATCAAAAAGCTGGAGGAACGTCTGGTTTCCCGTTTCAGCTGGGGCTTGGTCACTGATATCCAGCCGCCGAATGTGGAGCTGAGAATGGCTATTCTCAAGCAGAAGGCGAAAGATATGCATTTCCAAGTGCCTGAAGAGGTTTGCACATTTCTGGCACAAAAGATACGCGCCAATGTCCGTGAGCTGGAAGGGGCTTTGATCCGTATGGGGTCTTATATCAATCTGACTCAGGCTTCCTGGAGTATTGAGACAGCCAAGGTGGCTTTGCAGGAACTGCTGAGCCGTCAGGTTGCCCAGGCTCCCAATATTGAGGATATCCAGAAGAAAGTGGCCATGACGTATGATATTCGCGTGTCGGATATTATCAGTAAAAAGCGTCCTGCCAACATTGCTTTTCCGCGTCAGGTGGCCATGTATCTGTCCCGCGAGTTGACCCATCAGCCTTTGATAGCTATTGGCGAGGCTTTTGGCGGAAGAGATCACGGAACGGTTATTCATGCTTGTAAAGTGGTTGAGAATCAGATGGATGTGGATGACAATGTTCGTGATACCATCCAAAAACTCAAAAACGAACTGGAATTTTAGAGCGATCCGGCTGTGAAAAATTGGCCAGAGACCCTTGAGATCCAGCCCCTTGCCGAAATCCGGCAGACGGTCGTTACGATCCCCGGATCCAAAAGTATTACCAACCGCGCGTTGATATTGTCCGCTTTGGCGAATGGCCCGGTAACACTGCGGGGAGCTCTTTGGAGCGAGGATACTCAAGTGATGGCGGATGCGCTTCGCAAAGCGGGGATCGAATTGGAGGTCGAGCAGGATCCCCGGGAAGACGCGAATCGGATCTTTCATCTTCAAGGTATAAGCGATAACCATTTGCAAGGCGGAACATTATCCCACCCGGTCGAAATCTATGTGGGCAATTCCGGGACATCTGCCCGGTTTTTGATGGCCTTTTTCTGCGCGGCAGCCCGCGGCTGGTATCGTCTCCAGGGTACACCTCGGATGCATGAGCGTCCCCAGCAGGAGCTTTTTGACGCGCTGCGCCGTCTGGGCTATACGGTCACATCCGAAAAAGAGGGGTATCTGCCGGCACTGATCGGAGCGGAAGGAGCCGTTTCTTCCCGACAGCCTTGTTCCATTTCCCAGCAATCCAGTTCACAATACGCTTCGGCGCTGATGCTTTCAGCGGAAAAGGGCGGCTGGTATATTCAACTGCCAGGAGCCGAAAGCCCTTATATCCGAATGACCCGCCAGATCATTGAGACTTTTCCGCACCATGGCGGAGAATTTCAGATCGAACCGGATGCCTCCAGCGGCAGCTATTTCTACGCGGCTAATGTCTGGGCTTCGCGGTATCCATCGCAGAAACCGATCTCGGTCGCGCATTGGCCTGTTTCCGGATGGCAGCCCGATCAGTATTTTCCGGAATATCTTCCTCTTCCTAAAACAGTTTCCAGAGAAAAAGATTTAGGCGACAGTATCCTGACGGCGATTGCCATCGCGCCTTTGGCTCAGGCTCCGGTGACTTTTACCGACCTGGGACGTTTGCGTGTCCAGGAGTCCGAGCGTGTGTATGCGATGAAAACGGAGCTGACCCGCTGCGGGGTCAAAGTGGAAGAAAAAGGGGATACTCTGATCGTTTATCCCTCCAGACCTCACGGAGCAGAAATCGAGACTTATAACGATCACCGGATCGCGATGGCGTTTTCGGTTCTGGGGCTGGGTGTGCCGGGAATGGTCATTAAAAATCCGGCTTGCGTGGCAAAAACTTTTCCAACGTTCTTCGATAAATTGAACGAACTTAGAAGCGATTCTTAGCGCGGGACATATATCCCAGCAAGGAAATCAGGGTGCGCTTCATTTCGTTCCGATCCAGAATAAGATCTATCAGACCATGATCCAGAAGGAACTCAGATGTCTGGAAATCGGAAGGAAGTTCCTGATGGGTCGTGCTTTGGATGACACGCGGACCGGCAAAACCGATCATGGCGCGAGGTTCAGCAATGATCACATCACCCAGTGAGGCAAAACTGGCCATCACACCCGCGGTCGTTGGATTCGTTAAAACGCTGATATAGGGCAGCTGGGCTTTGGCATGGAAAGCGAGCGCGGCACTGGTTTTGGCCATCTGCATCAGGCTGAACATGCCTTCATACATACGCGCTCCGCCGCTGGCGGCAAAGATGATGACCGGCAGATTGCGGTCGGTGGCCTCTTCTACCAGACGGGTGATCTTTTCGCCCACAACGCTTCCCATAGAGCCTCCCAGAAATTTGAAATCCATTACGGCCAGAGCCACACGATGAGGGCCGATATCGCCCACACCGGTCACGACTGCGTCGCGCAGACCTGTTTTTTCCTGGTTCTGTTTGATTTTTTCAGTGTAATTGGAAGGACCTTTAAAGGAAAGAATGTCAAGACTTTCCAAATCGGCGTTCGTTTCCTCGAAAGAGCAGGTTTCCACCAGAGAATTGATCCGTTCGCGCGCGCTGAAGGGGAAGTGATAGGAACAGTGCATACAGACTTTCAGATTGTCATCCAAGTATTTGTCGTAGAGCAGCTCATTGCACTTGGGACATTTGGTCCACAAACCTTCAGGAATATCCAGACGAGGCGCGCCGATGGGCGGAAGTTTGGATATGCGCGGGATCAGAGGCGCATCCGTCAGCGGAGTGATGGCAGGTTCCACACTTTCCACACCGGATACTTTACGAGTTTTTACTCTTTTTTTCATATATCATCCTCGATATCGCGAACGACGGTGTCATTTTATCAAAACCGCGGAGAAATGACAATCGCGAGTTTTTTCTGAAAATGCTAAACAGTGCTTGCAAAATTTTGCCGGAACCGCTAACCTGATGAGCCCTTTTGGGGTAGGGAAGTCTCTTCGCGAACGAAGAGGCTCGGATGAGAATTATAAAATATGGTTAGAATTCGTTTAAAACGTGCAGGCGCCAAGAACCAGCCGGCATATCGTGTTGTGGTGACAGACAGCCGCAGCCCTCGTGACGGTCGGTTTATCGAGGAGCTTGGATATTATGAGCCGCTGAAAGCGGGAAATAATGCCAAAATCAACGTGGAGCGCGCTGACTATTGGCTGAAATGCGGTGCGAAACCCTCTTTTACAGTTGCCAGTTTGATTACGAAAGAACGTAAGAAATCTGCGCAATAACAGCTTTGTATGCAAGAGTTTCTTGAATACGTAATCAAAAATCTCGTAGCGGTTCCGGAAGATGTTGTTATCACTCCGGTCGAACGCGGCGGGATCACAGTTTACGAGCTGCGGGTCAACCCGGCGGATGCCGCCCGGGTGATCGGCCGCAAGGGTAGCACCATCAATGCGATCCGCGCACTGCTCGTGGCTGGCAGCGCAAAGCAGGGCAAGCGTAGTGTGCTGGAGCTGATCGAAGAAGTGGACGGCTCTGAGTACAAGAATGAAGATACGACCGAGAGCGAGGTCTAAAACCGCTCAAAGGGTGAACTTTTTCGGATAGAGACCGGAGCATGAAGATCGATGTGCTCACTTTATTTCCCGGAATGTTTGCCGGGCCGCTGGATGAAAGCATCGTTCAGCGAGCCAGAGAGAATGGAATCCTCCAACTGGGGATCCATAATCTGCGGGTGTACACCCACGATCAGCGTCAGACGGTCGATGACCGGCCTTTTGGCGGAGGTCCTGGGATGCTGTTAAAGCCCGAACCGCTCTTTGAAGCTTTGGAAGCGCTGACAGATGTCAGCAGTCATGTCATTTTTATGACACCGTCGGGACGACGATTCACCCAGGCGATCGCCAGGGAATTGGCCTCCCAGGAGCATTTGGTCCTGGTATGTGGAAGCTATGAAGGCTTTGACCAGCGTGTGCTGGATGTCTGGGCCGATGATGAGTTATCCATTGGGGACTATGTTCTGACCAATGGCGCTTTGCCGGCAATGGTGATCGTAGATGTTGTGACCCGTCTGCTGCCAGGCGCGCTGGGCAAGGATGAGAGTTCTGAGGAGGAATCCTTCAGCTCCAATCGTCTGGAATACCCCCAGTACACGCGCCCAGCCACGTTCCGGGGAATGGAAGTGCCGGAGATACTCCTTTCCGGTCATCATGCCCGTATCGCCCAATGGCGGGCGGAACAATCCAAACTGAAAACAGCGGCCGTGCGCCCGGATTTATTAGAAACTGAGGTCCAAAAGGCTGGATCCAGAAAGAATTAGAAGTTTATGAAGCAAGCGTTGATTGATAAAATCGAGTCTGCCTACACGAGAAAAGATCCTATCTCCTTCTCTGTGGGTGATACTGTGAATGTTCATACCAAAGTCAAAGAAGGTGACAAGGAACGTATCCAGGTTTTCACCGGTGTGGTCATCGGCCGTCGCGGTCATGGTCTGAATGAATCCTTCACAGTTCGCCGTATCAGCTACGGTGAGGGTGTGGAACGTGTTTTCCCGATCCATTCTCCTCGTATCGAGAAGGTCGTGGTGGAACGTTATGGCTCCGTTCGCAGAGCCAAGCTGACCTATCTGCGTGGTCGTATTGGTAAGAGCGCTCTGGCCGTCAAGGAGAAGGACGTGCGCGTTTCCAAGAAGAAAAAGGCATAAGCCTCTTTTCTCTGTTATTTATTTGATTGAGTTATTTTGCGAGCGAGGGTGCTTTTCACCCTCGCTGCTCTGTTTTTATGGGGAAAGGGTCTGGAAATATGAAGCTGGAACGCTCCTTTTACACACGGGAGATATTGACCGTCTCGCGCGAGCTGATCGGCAAGAATCTGGTCCACCGCACTCCGCGGGGGATCACCAAAGGCCGCATCGTGGAGGTGGAGGCGTATGTCGGCGCGGTGGACAAGGCTTCGCACGCTTACGGCAACAGGCGCACTGAGCGCACAGCTATCCAGTACAGCGTGGGCGGTTTTGCTTATGTGTACCTGATCTACGGGATGTATGACTGCATGAATATCGTGACCGGGCAGGAGGGACTGGCCGAAGCGATCCTGATCCGCGCGCTGGAACCGGTGGAGGGGATCGAACTGATGCGGGAACGCCGTCGCACCACGGCTCTGAAAAATTTGTGCAGCGGACCCGGCAAGCTCTGCATGGCCATGGGGATCACGCGCGAATGCTACGGTCTGGATCTGTGCGGCGATGAATTGTATCTGGAGGAGGGGAGCGTTCCCGTCAAACCGGGCGAGATCAGCGCCACCAAGCGCATCAACATTGACTATGCCGAGGAAGCGCGCGATTTCCCCTGGCGGTTCATCCTCACCGGAAGTCCGTTTTTATCGGTAAAAGGGTAGAGGTTTCCTTTTATAACGCGAAAGCGCGTGTAAAAGTGCTTTCTACAGGTATCTTCTTTTTTCAGTTCCGACGGTGGTTTGTTCGGTATGGCCGGAGTAGAGGACGGTGTCATCCGGAAGCGTAAAAATACGTTCCAGGATGCTCTTTTGGATAGCCCCGAAATTGCCGCCGGGGAGCTGATAGTTTCCGATACTGTCTTTGAAGATGGTATCGCCCACGAACGCGGCGTGGTCCCGTTCGGAGTAATAGATGACGGAATCTGTGGTGTGGCCGGGCGTGTAGATCACCTTCAGGGAAAACGCAGGATCGGCATCCAGACGGATGATCTGACCGTCCTCGATG
>JAEENR010000176.1 GCA_016283885.1 Verrucomicrobiota bacterium | reverse complement strand
CTTTGACCATCCACCATCTTGCCGCCGTTCTTTTCCACAGCGTCTTTGATGCCGCTCATCTTATAGCGGTTCTGCCAGTCGTTTCCGCAGGTCTTGTCGAAACAAAGGACTTCCTTGGCTCCTAATTCCAGGCAGATCTTGGTCACATAACCCACCAAATCAGGATCCGTATTCGCACCAAATTCCGGACCGCGGTCCCAGCCGATGTTCGGTTTCAAAATGACCCTCTGGCCTTTCTTGACAAAGCGTTCCATCCCGCCCATCTCGGCGATGCCCTTCTTGAACATCTCCACAGGAGACCCGCCATAAATGGCGATCATATCCAGCGGCTTGGAGGATTCGGCTGTTTCTTCAGCGGCAAAAAGGGAATTTTCCCATACAGGGGCAGTCGCCGCGGCGGCTGTGCCCACTACTGCTGTCTTTAAAAAATTTCTTCTGTTCATGTTGCGAAATACTTCTCTTACGTCCCTCGACGTTCTTGTTTTATAACATTTTTTCATAAAATGTCGAGTCTTTTAAATATTTTTTAATGAGTTATCGGATTTTTATATCTTGAAGCCATTCCATAACTTTCTTATCCGCTTCGGCTTTATCGTTTTGAGCGGTGTGTCCGTATATGGCAAAGCCGTTCAACAAGTTCCCTTTGGCAACATTTTGGATATAGCTTGCAGTCCGACCGATCCCGCTGCCTTCATGAGTGCAGAAAGGGGCAATGTTTTTATTGGAGAAATCGTAACTTTCCAGGAATGTATAGACAGGCATCGGCAAGTCACTCCACCAGTTGGGATAGCCAATAAAAATCGTGTCGTAATCTGAAAAGTTTTCTATTCTGCCGATTATTTCGGGACGTGCATTTTCTTTCTTTTCTTTTTGTGCGTACTTGGTCAACTCTGTATAGCCCTTTGGATAATTATCCTGGGTAACTTTGATTTCAAACAGATCCCCACCTGTTTTGCCGGCAATGATTTTGGCAATGATGGACGTATTGCCTTCGATGATGTTACCAACGCTATATTGTTCTCCCCCACGGGAGAAGTAGGCAATGAGGATCTTGGAATTTTTTAACTTTGTCATAGTTTCTTTTTAATTTTTCAACACACTGCCGCCAAAGACGAGAAAGTCCATGCCATCCAGTTTGGCATCTATGTTTTTGATTTCATCCTGCGTCAAGATAATGTCCGCAGATCCGAGGTTTTCTCTTAGCCTTTCCGGCTTGCGGCTTCCGGGGATCGGGATGATATAAGGTTTTTTGCAGATCATCCAGGCAAGAGAAATCTGTCCCGGTGCCGCGTTCTTTTCCTTCGCGAGAGTTTTCAGCAGATCCAGCAGGTCTTGAGCTTTTTCCATACCTTCCTTTGTGAATTGGGGCATGAAGCTCCTGTAATCGCTGCTGTCCGTGAAGAGAGTTTCCGCGGAGAATTTGCCTGACAATAACCCATTGGCCATAGGAGAGAAAGCCACAAATGTGATGCCGAGTTCTTCTAGCACCGGGAACAGTTTTTCATGATGACGCGCCATCATGGAATAGCGGTTCTGGATAGCGCTCACTGGACAAACGGCATGGGCTTTTCGCAAGTAATCTTCGTTTGCCTCAGAAATGCCCCAGTGCTTGATTTTGCCTTCTTTGATGAGTTCTGTCATGGCCGCGGCAACCGTTTCGGCCGGGACTTTGGGATCGATCCTGTGTTGATAATAAAGATCGATACAGTCGATCCCCAATCTTTGAAGACTTCCTTCGACAGCTTTCCGTATAGCTTCCGGTGTGCTGTTCAGCGTCAGGGATTTGTCGGGATTATGACGGACACCAAACTTTGTGGCGATCACAACTTGATCCCGGACGGATCTGAGAGCATTGCCGACTAGTTCCTCATTATAAGAAACTGTGCCGTCCGGGGTCATGCCGGTATAGCACTCGGCTGTGTCAAAGAATGTGTAACCCATGTCATAGGCAGTTTTGATCATTCTTTCAGCTTCGGATCTCTCAGTCGCCATGCCGTAAGCGTGAGAGAACCCCATACATCCCAAGCCTGCTGGAGATATGGATAACCTACTGTTTTCAAGTACTTTTTTTTGCATAGAAACTACCGTATGAAGTTTGTAAATGTGATCTCTTCCTGTTTAGGCAGAGGGATACCGGCTTTTTCCGCAGCCGCTCTGCACTTGAGATGCCAGGCCATGTTGCGTGCCAGCACTCGCATATTCTGCATTCCTTCTGCATCTTGCAGGACTTCTTCTTTGCTCATGCCATGCACCATGTTCCAGTATCTGCCGGAGATTATGGGCATTTGGGATATAGTGAAATATTTATTCAGTTGATCCAGAGTGGTGGTCGTTCCGGCTCGTCTGGCGATGGCGATGGCCGCACCGGGTTTGTGTTCAAATACCTTTTTCCCTCCACAGAAGTTGACAAAAAATGCTCTGTCCAGGAAGGATGTGATGGAGCCGCAGGCAGAAGCATAGTGAACGGGTGAGCCGAAAATAAATCCATCGAAGTCTTTGGCGTGTTCTACGAATTCATTTACTTTGTCCTTGATAACGCATTGGCCCAGTTTGGCACAGGCACCGCATCCGCGACATCCGGCGATGGTATCGATACCGATCTGATAGATTTCTGATTCGATCCCCTCTTCTTTCAGCGTTTTGGCAATTTCTTCCAAGGCTGTACAGGTGCAGCCGTTTTTATGGGGTGAACCGTTAAGTAACAGTACTTTCATTTTAGAATGCTCCTGTTTTGATATGGGGGACATAAGGTGCTTCCAGTGCTTTGATGGTTTCCGGATCCAGCCGGATATCAAGCGCGGCAACGGCTTCCTCGATATGTTTGGGAGAGGTGCTGCCGACAATGGGAGCTGTGATGTATGGTTTGGACAGCATCCAGGCCAGGGATACCTGCGCCATGGAGAGACCGAGTTCTTTCGCGATTTTCTCCAGATTGTCCACGACGACTTTATCTTGAGCGTCTGTCGCACCCCATACCATGGGTGAGACGGCATCTATTTGTTCCTTTCGGTGACAGTCCCCCAGGGATGGGCGCATCTGCCTCCTGCCAGAGGACTCCAAGGAACAACGGCTATTTTCCGATCTTGACAAAGGGGCATCATTTCCCGTTCTTCTTCGCGGTAGATCAGGTTGTACTGGTTCTGCATGGAGATGAATTTGGACCAGCCGTTTCTTTCGGCGATTTGGTTCAGTCTTTCAAACTCCCATGCGAACATGGTGCTGGCTCCGATATACCTGGCTTTGCCGGATTTAACGACATCGTGCAGGGCTTCCATGATTTCTTCCATGGGAGTCTCGTGATCCAGACGGTGGATCTGGTAAAGATCCACATAGTCCAGTCCCAGTCTTTGGAGTGAATGGTCGATTTCGGAGAGGATGTTCTTGCGACTGGAGCCGGCTCCGTTCGGTCTGCCTTCGCGCATGGCAAAATGGACTTTTGTGGCAACAATGATCTCATCCCGGTCCAGTCCGTATTCTCTGATCAGACGGCCGGTGATTTCTTCGGATGATCCCAGCTGATAGACGTTTGCTGTATCAAAGTAGTTGATACCCAGTTCGATGGCTTTTTTGAAAATAGGCTTCGCGTCCTCAAAATCTCTCGCCCAGGGGAAAACTCCGTTTTCACTTCCGGGTTTGCCAAAGCTCATGCAGCCCAGACAGATTTTGGAAACATCTACACCTGTGTTGCCTAATTTAATGTATTTCATAACTTGTTCTCTTTCTCAATAATATATTTTTCTAATATAGGTTTTAGCTGGATTTCAGTGAATTTATGAGTCCATTCTCTGGGCTCGAATTTACAGTCGGACATACACCAGCAGGTCATCATACCATATAATTGAGAAATAATAAGGTGAGTGAGGAGTTCAATTGGTGTATCTTCCTTTAATTCTTTATGCTGAATGGCTGTATTCAATATGTTTCTCAACATATCTACATCATATTGCCATTTCTTGGAGTCATAATTCTTTGGAGCTTTATTGGGATCAATAACTCCTTTGATCCAGACCCGGCATATATTGATACCATGCCGTTCGATCTCATTCATAAAGCTGTCGAAGTAATAAGCAAGCCGTTCGATGATGTTTTTATCTTTCATCTCACGCATGTGAGCTTCGATCTGTGCAAAGAGACTTCGGCAAATTTCAAAGATGACATCATTTTTATGTTTGAAATAGGTATAAAAAGTACCCTTTGCCACACCGCAGGTCCGTGTGATTTCGTCAATGTTCAGCTCGTCAAATTCATTTTTGGTCATCAGCATGGCTGCGGCATCTAAAATCTTCTGACGTGTTTTCAGCGCGTTTTCTTGTCTGGCACTCATGGCAATGCACCTAACAGAGAAAATTATAAAAATACTGAACTAAAAGTCAATGACTTTCAGTTCATTTTTTTAAGAATCATCTTTTAAAAAGGATGATATATGTGAAATATATTGATTCTAAGCGGGTTCAGAAGATCATCCACGGCGTGTGCTCAGGTTCCGGTCAAAGATACCAGCAACCCGATCCAAACAATATCCGATTTCCGCGAACAGGATCATGACACTCAGGTATTCCAATGTGGTCAGCACGGGCGAAGCGGTTGTATCAATAAACACAAACTGCGATTTTCCAAAGAGATAGATCAGAAATCCCAGCTTGAAAAATGCGTATATTCCCATGATGGCGATCGCTCCAAGTACGATATGAGATATTGTGTTTTTTCTGCCATTGTTGAGGTTAAACCGTGAGAGCAGTCCCGACAGGTGGATTCCCAGATGGATGGATATCCATATCGCCCCCCAGTAGGCACAGCGCAAGTGGATTAGTCTTGCCGTTACGGCTCCGCTGACATCAAAGAATGTAAAGAGGTGCTTGGAAATGACAGTGCAGCTGTACACCTGTCCCAGCATACAAAGAAGCACCAATGCGTTGACCGCTGTGCCAAAACCGCGGCGAAGCGTGTATTTGCCTTTGAAAAGTGTTCCAAACCAAGCGGTATTCGCAGAATTGTGCGCTAGGAACAGGCAAAACATGGTGACTCCGATGATCTCATGCGCTGTTTCTCCCACAATGGAATAGCACATCAGCACGGGCAAGACCGCCGTCATCGCAAGGTCAATGCTCGTTTTGATCTTCTGTCTGCCGTCCACTTTTTTAGAAGCCCAAATTCTCCAGCCAGTTATTCACCGTTTCTTTCACCGGGCCGGGATCCTTTTGAGCTTGTTCGCCTACGATGGCGATCCCTGTCAGCAGTTCACAGTTGGGATAGACAGCGGCAAGTTTTTGATCCAGACCGCACATCCCACTGCCCGCGTGTGTGACAAAGGGAATCAGTTTTTTTCCGGATAACTTGTTATTTTCAAAGAAGGTGTACATGATCATGGGCCAGTCTTCCCACCAGACCGGAGTCCCGAAAAAGATCGTGTCATATTTGCTGAGATCCGGCAGTGTACCCGCGATCTCAGGTCTGGCTTTATCGCGTTTTTCCTGCAGACCGATTTCCGTTAGTTTTTCATAACCGACATTGTAATTGCTTTCCTTCTCAGGACGGACTTCATAGAGATCCGCGCCGGTGCGATCTGCGATCATCTCAGCGACGATGGCCGTATTCCCTTTTTTGATGACACCAACATTATATTGTTCTCCGGCACGGGAAAAGAATACCACTAGAACGGAGCCGGGTGTGAATGAGCTTTTCGGCGCGCTTCCCTGACCAGCAGAGGACGTATTGGATTTACTGCCGCAGCCAATCAGAGAAAGGCACATAAGAACAACAGACAAAAGATGGATTATTTTTTTCATTTTAAGTTACCAATATCCCTTCAACATGGGGAACAATTTTATTTTCAGCGATTTGTGCGCTTAAGATGAATGCATCAAACACAACACAAGGTCATTATACAGTTTTTAACAGATCGGGCAATACATTCCTCTTTTCGGTATGCTTATTTTTGAGGCAATGTGTCCGGCGGAAAAGCGATTTTACTCTTTACAATGGTCTTATTTAGGTTAAAGTATCGCTATGTTAGTTGCCATTACTATTGGTGTTGGAATCTTACTCATTGTGCTCGAAACACTTCTGCCGGGAATGATCGCCGGCGCGATCGGAACCGTTCTGATGGGGACCGGTGTCTATTTTTCCTATCGCAATTACGGCACAGAGGCCGGTATATGGGTCTTGATTGTCTCCATTATCATCCTGATGATTGCTTTGGCGCTCTGGTTCCGTTTCATTCCAAAAAGTCCTTTTATTCAAAAGTTTATCTCTGACCGTTCGATCCATGGTGATGCCGGGGAGGAACTTCCGTCAAATCTGGTTGGACAGACCGGCACCGCGGAAACTCGTCTTTACTCCTGCGGTAAGATCCGTGTAGGCAACAGGATACTGGATGCTATCACCGCCGGTGAAGGGATCGAAAAGGGAGCCCCGGTCAAAATTGTCCATGTAGAAGGGATCAAAATCGTTGTTCAGGAAATCCTGAAATCATGAACACGACTAATCAGACCTTGCTGGAGCGGATCCAAACACTCTTAACATCTTACGGGAGTGTGCTGGTGGCCTACAGCGGCGGGGTCGATTCCACCCTGCTGGCAACTGTAGCCCGGCAGACACCCGGACTGAAAATGGTGGCCGTTTTGTCTGAATCACCCAGTTTGCCCGCCAGTGAGCGCCAAAAAGCCGTCCAGACCGCGAACGAGCTGAATATCCCCTTGCGGATCAATGCCTCTACGGAGTTCAACGACCCGATATTCCTGGCTAACCCTCACGACCGCTGCTATTACTGCAAGAAAAACATCTTCTCCCATTTCATCGAAATAGCAAAACGGGAAGGTCTGGCTTATGTGCTGGACGGAGAAAACGCCGATGATGCCGATGATTACCGGCCGGGTTCACGGGCTACCAGAGAACTGGGCATCCGTTCTCCTTTCCGGGAGCTGGGAATCACTAAAGCACAGATCCGGGAACTTTCCGCCGCGATGGGACTGCCTACGGCAAGCAAACCCGCAATGCCTTGCCTGGCGACACGCATCCCCTACGGCAGCAAGATCACTCTGGAAAAATTAAAGATGATCGAAGCCGCTGAAGAGTTTATCCATTCCATTGGGCTTCAAGTAATAAGGGTACGCCATCATGAAGTTTCGACCGGTGCGCTGGCCCGTCTGGAAACAGGCTCCGCGGAATTAGCCAAACTTTGCGCGGATCCTTCCCTTTTCAAGCAGATCGCCGACAAGCTTTTGGAAATCGGTTACGCCCATGTCTGCCTGGATATGCAGGGATACCGGATGGGCAGTCTGCATGAGTCTTTTGAAAAGGTCTCCAAAAAATAAAAACCACAGAGAACGGTTCCGCTCCTCTGTGGCTTTAAATGATGACCGGCTTGCGGTTAATCGCTTACTTCGTTTAATAAATTAGTTAAACTCGCTTTGGTGACAGGTTTTATCAACACATTGTCAAAGAAATCGTTATAGACGATACCGGCATCCGTGTCCGCGGTAATGACAACGATCTTGGTCTGGTATTTGCGCTTGCGTATCTCCTGAGCCAGCTGGATGCCATTCATTTCCGGCATCCATAAGTCTGTCATCACCACTGAGTACTCTTCTTTTTCCATCAGTTCCAAAGCTTCTTTAGCGGAGGAAGCCATACTGTATTTCACCTTTTGATTGTTCAGCAAAGCGGCGATGACTTTCAGGTTCATCAAAACATCATCTACAACCAAAATCTTGTGATTGAAGGTGAAAGAAGATTTGGCGACAGTCTGTTTTTTGACGATCTGAATACTTCTGCTCTCATCGTATTTGACATTGGGGATCGTAAAGGAAAAACAGGTGCCTTTGCCTAACTCGCTGTCAACTTCCAGCTTTCCGCCCATGCGTTCCACCAGTTTCCGGGAAATAGGTAATCCCAGTCCTGTTCCATTGCGTGCAGCCATGTAGTTGCCGCTCAATTTCTCCACCTGAACAAACGGTGTGAAAATTTTCTCGATATCTGCTTGAGAGATCCCTACGCCTGTATCGGTCACACTGCAGAAGAAATCACCAACGGAACTGGTCGTCTTTTTAAAAGCCGCTTTAAAGGTAATACTGCCGTTTTCCGTGAACTTGACAGCGTTGCCGATCAGGTTAAAGAAGATCTGTCTCATGCGGATGTTATCCACGTAAAGGATCGGCATATTCTCATCAATATCCAGGATCAGGCGGAGATTCTTTTTCTTGGAAGCGTAAGTGAATACCAGGGAGACATCTTTGCAGAAAGTGTACATATCTGTCTCGGAAAGGATGATCGGCATCTGATCCACTTCCAGCTTGGAAAGATCCAGGATATCATTGATCAGTGTCAGCAGTGATTCGCTGGACACCATGATATTGTTGATATACTCCAATTTGTCATCATTGGAAATATTGTGATCCTTCAGCAGCTGCGAGAACCCAATGATCGCGTTCAGCGGTGTACGGATCTCATGGGAAACCGTTGCCAGGAAATTACTTTTCTCCTTATCCGCTTTTTGAGCAACCTCGGCCGCGTGGACTATTTGATTATAGGAGTCTATCTGTCCCATGATGGCCTCGATCAAATGTCCGCAGGCAGCCAGCGTTTCACAGTCTTCTTTGCATAACTGGACCCGATCTGGATCGAAAACCAAACCGAACAGCCCCGAAAAGTCACCATAAGTCTTTATAGCTGAAATAAAAATCTGCTTTTCTTTCTCGTCATTTTTCTTTTTGAATTCATCACCGAACAGGTCATGTACTTCCGGAGAATTTGACGGAACCAGCTCATATTTTTTACTAAGAATACTTTTTAGGAGAGGATTTTTTGGATCATACGCCACGGAATCCTTTTGATTGTTCCTAAACCGCAGCATCGTGAAATTATGCGCCAGCTCCAAAGATTTCTCCTCTTCATTGACCTTCCAGAGAAAGGCCTCATCCGCTTTCATGTCAAAGCAGATCAGCTGCAGCATGTTTTGCAAAGACGATTTGAAATCAGTGGATTGAATGAAAATATTGATGCAAGTATTGAGCAGTTTTTCGCGATTGAACAACCGGGTCATGTCAGTGATATTCACACAGATACCCATTATCAACAGCTTATTCTTGTTGTTTCTGAAAGCGACTTTCAGGCTCTTGAAGACATCTTTTCTGTTGCGCTGGAAGGAAACATCTTCATCCAAACGGAAGACCGTGCCCTCATTGCTGCAAACCTTGAGATCGTTTTCGCGCAGCTGGCGGGCGACTTCCGGATCGAAAATCTCGAAATCATCATGTCCAACAACTTGATTTTCAGTTAGTTTATAGTATTCCAGAAAATCACGGTTCGCTACTGTGTAAACAAAATGGTTGCTGGGATTCTTAATAAAGAGCTGACAAGGGATATATTTCAGAATAACTGAAAAGAGCTGATCTACATCCTCATCCACCTCAATGTTTTTTTCCAGCTTATGGAATGTCGCGATCCGGTATTTGGGAAACATCTGCCCCATCTCATGCAATATGCTGGGATAAACCCTGGAATGATAGGCGTTTTCATTGATAGCAAAGTGGATATGGACAGACCCTCTGCGAAAACAAGCGATACTCTTATTCCTCGTTTGATGAAAATACTGGCTCGGAAAAACATCAGGAAACTTCTCTCCAACGAGATATCCAGGCAAATTTTTAGTGGCAAAAGGATTAGTCCAAACAATCTCACCGTCTTTGGTGACAATAATGACTCCCTCAGACAACACACCGTAATAAGCCTGAAATTGTTTAAGTGTCTCACTCATAAGCAAAAACGAATTCTATAACGTATCTTTAGATCAGCGTTATATAACAGTCTGTATACAGACTGCAAATATTATAGAAATCCTGTTATGAAATTCAACTTATTTCTTTGAATCTCTGTGACTTCATATACCCACACCGTTCAAAAAATTCAAATGAAATGAGGAATATTTACCAATAAAAACAACGTAAGAAATCACTCCGCTTTTTTAATGACGGCTGATTTCTATCGCGTCATAAGCAGACCGGGGGCGCGGTTTTGGATGAGTGAAAAGTCCCTTCCAAAAGCCCAGACCATAAAGCAGATGGGTCAGGAACAGGAATGGAAAGACCCCCAGACGGCGAATCCCCTGCCCAATACAAAGAGTCTGCACCAGCAGGATCAGCCAGTAAAGTCCCCAGAGCGGAACCGCCCAAAGCGGAAAAAACGGCGTGGCCAGAATGAAAAGGCAAAATGCCGGCGGGATCAGATTCAGCGCGGAACCCGGCCCCGGATGGAGACGGAACTGCTCAGCTCGGCCGCGGCCATAGGTCATCAGCATCTTGCAAAATGCCCGGAAGGAACGGCGCGGCCGGCGATAAACAATAAAACCGGGATCATAAAGAAGTTTGCCCCCCTGCTTTTGGATCTCGTCCATGAGGGCGTTCTCCTCGTTCGGGTAAAGCGCTTCATCAAAACCGCCCAGCCGGAGAAGGGTCTCCCGGCGCGCCATCATGTTGCAGAGGATGAGTTCTTTCTCGGAAGTGGGTCTGACAGAACCTACCGAAGCATAACGGGCACGGCTGGGGCCAAACGCGACCCAGCTGGCCATTGTCCAGGCAAAGATCTGCTCCAGAACGGGTGACTCCGGCGGACAAAGATTCGGACCGCCAATGATCTGGACGGCCGTGTCTTTGAAAAGTTCAGTCCCGCGGCGAAGAGCATCTTTTTCGGGGATGGAATCGTCATCCAAAAAGTAAATGAGTTCTCCCGCAGCCTGGCGCAATGCCATATTCCGCTGGACCGAGGGCTGCTGTCCGCGCACGACCAATACTTCCAGAAGTTCGGCGGGATAATCCATCCGCCGCGCGGCCGCCGCGGCCGGGACTTCGGAATTCCCCGGTCGGGCCGGGATAATGACAGTAACTGTTGGCAGCTGTTCCTTCACGAAATCTTAGGCCATCTTCAGCACATCACTCACCAGTGCCGAGACACCTGTTTCCACCTCGCTGATGCGCTTAGCCAGCATATAAGCCGGCGTGGAAACTATCTTCAAACGGGTATCCACCGCGGTCCCGGTGACAGGGGTCTCCACATGAACCGCACCCGTGGAAGAAAGCCGCGACACAATGCCCTGATCATTGCCTATGGTGTAACGAACACCCATTGAACCAAAAAGCGTTGCCGCGATCACAGGCGCGATGCAAATAAAACCAAGCGGCTTGCCGGCTGCCTGAGCATCCAGCAGGATCTTTTTTACAGAAGGCTCCACAGTCACGCTCCCCGATGTCAAAGCAAAGTCGCAGAGATTCGTGGCCGCGCCCATTCCTCCGGGCAGAATGATTGCGTCTATTTGGGACAGATCTGCCTGGGTCAATGGAACGATCCGGCCGCGGGCAATGCGCGCGGATTCCGTCAGCACATTGCGGCTTTCCTTGGCAGTGGTGCCGCGAAAATGATCCACACACTGTGTCTGCGCGATATCAGGAGCGGCGCAGCATATCTCCGCACCCGCGCGATCCAAAGCCAGTAAAGTCAGTGTGGCTTCGTGGATTTCTGAACCATCCCGGACTCCACAGCCCGAAAGGATAACAAGTACTCTTTTTTTCATATCTCAGTCTATTTCAAATTCTGTTCTTTCTGCGGCAGGATCAGAGGTTTGCCGGAAGGATTTTGATTTTTGGAATTGGTTTTTCCCTGTTCTTCTGTTTTTTCCTTTTCAAAATTAAAAAGCTCTTTCAGAGACCGGATCGGATGGATCAGCTTCATGGTCGCCTTGGGCAGATAGGTGAACTGCACATCCGGTTGTTCAAAAGTCCCCTTCACGGAACAACGGAAGACTCTGCGGAAAGGTGTTGTCGTGAAATTGATCGCCTTGCCGATGCCGCCCCAGCCTTTGAAAATATCCACATCCACCTGGGAATCTAATTTCCGCTGAAAATCGATCGTTCCCTTGCAAAGCATTTGAAAAGTAGGCGAAGCTATCTCCAGATCCTCTGTGCGGACAACTGAATTTGTGATGATGAAAGAACCACCGCCGCGTGTCGCCTGGGAATTGCCCAGACCCGGAGAAATCTCATTCAGCAGTCCGGAGAATAATCCGAACACCGGAATATCCCAGATCAATCCGTTCGTGATATGCAAGGAGCCGTAACCGTTCCAGCTGTCCCAGTCAGAAGTATTCGCCTCCGTTACCACCAGCCGTCCGTTCATCGTTCCGGCCAATGTATTCGTTTTGGCATTGAAACACTCCATGAAGGGCTTGATTTGACAATTCTCAAAATTCGCGTCAAACTTGAAATCCGCGCCTGTTTCCTTTGTTTCCTCCTGACGGGTTTCTTTGGATTTCTGCTCAGTAAAATCGAACGCCGCCCATCCTTTCAGTTTGCCTCCATAGAAATCCGCGGACAGATTTGTCAGGGACAACTGATCTCCCTGCCAGCGCACCAGACCCGTCAGGTTTTCAGGATAGATCTTCCACCATTTTAAACCTTTGGACTGAGTCAGCTCGAAATCAATAAAGGAATGTTCCGCCTCCTCGACCGGGATCATCCCGTTAACGATCACATCCGGCGGCGAAGTGAAGTGATAATTCTCCATGGCGTGATCCGTTACCGGTCCTATCATTTTTGTGACAAGCCGTGGATATAAATGACATACACCATTAGTGATGCGCACCTGCTGATCATCCGCGGAGAAAGTCACCTCGTCCACTTTCAGTTTTTGACCCGACACGAGATTTGTTTTCCCATCCACAGCAAACGGCTCCGGCATCGTTGGAAGTAACAACTCCGTTCCCGTCGCGCGAACCAGTCCGTTCGTATAGGTCACATGAGAGGATATACTTTCCAGCGCCTGTTCCCGGAAAACAAAATCTTTCGCCTTCACTGTTCCGTCCAAACCGCTCTTGCTCAAATCGTGCCAGCGTCCCCAAAGTTTTGCCTCGATATGCGGCGGCTCGGTAAATTCAAACATATCCAACGCCTTTTGCGCACCTTCACCCAGAACCGAGCCCAGCGCCTTGGGATTGCAGTCGCTGATGAAATCCCAGAAATAATCATGTGATGTGGAATCTTCCTTATAAGTGAAAATGAGGTTTCCTTCCGGGCGGACGACCTTGAAATCCGGCAGCGTCCAGAAATTATTCGTCAAGCAAAAATCACCTTCCGCCGACAAAGCCGGTATCCCTTTGAAATTCGCGTTCGTTCCCTGAAGATGACCTTTCAATTCCAAAGAAGGCAGCACCTCGTTTTTCCAGTCCGGTTTCAGATTTGACCACTCCGCCAGCTTCACTTTTGCCTCCGCGGTCACCGTGGGAGGCTGGTCTTCGTTCCAGCCGTATTGAGAGAGCCAGCGGCGGCCGGCTTCATCCAGCAGATGCGCCATGCGGTGTGCGTTGAAATTTATTTCTCCTTTGCCCAAGGCAACACGGCTTTCCAAATCCAGATCGGCCGTTAGGTTCAGCTCCCCATGATGCAGGGCAGAATAAACTTTTTTGATGGAAAACGTCGGCGCGGCCCATCCCAGTTCCAAAGAAATCTGATCGGAGACGATCTCCGGTTCAGAGATGTCTATCCCGCCAAAATCCAATTTGCAATCTACCTTCAATGGGACTGCCCAGCGCCACGGACCGTATTCCTCTGTATTCCACAGCGCGTATTCTTCGGGAGTTCTGTTGAAAGCATCTATATCCACATCGACCCATTCCATTTTCCCCCAAATCGTTTCCGGCTGGGCAAAATGAAACTGCACATTTGCTTGTCGTGGAAAATCGGGATGATCCAGCAATTCCTGATAATGCGCCAAGTCAAAATCCTTGAACCGCTCCGGACTGAAAATATCAAAAACATCTTTTTCAAAATCCCAGTTCCCGATCCAGTCCGTGTGGAAGTCCACTCTTTCCGCACCGCCGATGTCGTGGATCTGAAAATTATCCGTTTTCAAATCCAAAGCCATGGAAATTTTCTTTTCTTCTTCCGGGATACGCTTCGCCGTCAAATCGAAATGGAGATCCTGTGCCAGACAAACTTGATTCGAGATCCATCCCGCGTTGCCGGTCAAATCGAACTTTTGCGGGATCATGTCTTTTGTAGTGAAAACCAGCGCACCGTCCAGCGTGATCTGATCCAGATAAATATTCAGCTGCGGCCCCTGCACCTGCAGCAAGCTGGCATTGATCTTCAACGCACGCAACGCGGAGTCATCCTGAAAATCATCTAATGCCATTTGGACTTGAAAATGTTTGCCCGTTCCCTGATTTTTCCGCACTTCCTGCAAATCGAAAACGATATCCGCGCTGGATGCCAGCCAGTCCGCTGCGTCCAGGTGGATATTCAAAATCAGTTTGGGCGGGATCTGTGTATCAAAAGTCTGTAATGTATCCAGTATCCTTTTGATGAACCGCTGTATCCTTTCCAGCGCTTCGGGGTCTCTTTCCTTCCGCTGTTTGAAAGAAAGCATATTCGCGTGGATCATCTCACCTCCGATCTGGATCCGGGTATTCAAAAGTTTTCCCCGCAGATCGCGCAGAGTCCAGACATTTTTCTCTTTCTCATCAAAAGCCATCGCGCCGGATATCTCCTCGATCTTCAGTGAATCTTCCGGACCATCACCCAGCGGCCAGCTCAAGTGGGCTTCCTGTATCGTGATGGAATCGATCAACTCCTGATCGTGCATCCATCCCCAGAAATCCAAATTCAGCAGCGCGGATGCCAGATAAAATTTGGCGGAGCCTTCCTTATCCTGCGACAAATTCAGTCCGTGTGCCTGTACTCCCAGATTCCAAGAGAGCTTCAATTTCTGCGCGGTAAAATCAAAGCCGCGTTCTTTTAATTCCCGGGTGATCTCCCGGGTCGCGAAATCAGGAAATCCAATCGTCGCCAGCCAGATGAA
Organism: Verrucomicrobiota bacterium; assembly: GCA_016283885.1. Classification (GTDB taxonomy): domain Bacteria; phylum Verrucomicrobiota; class Verrucomicrobiia; order Limisphaerales; family UBA1412; genus UBA1412. Next base: position 3,492 of record JAEENR010000176.1, on the reverse strand, counting down.
ACTGAAACACAACAGAAGGACTATGCCCCATACCGGATAAAATATCCAGCGGAGCATTTTCCGTTTCCGATGCACGAAACCGAAAAAGCCTTTTCGTGTTTCCGGTTTTGCCGGAGTCATTTGTTTATTTCTTTCCAAGTCCTTCCCTCCCCATCAAGAGACCCAGCAGATCCGCGTAGTATTCATACGTTGCCGGCGGGAACTTGAAGACCCACATTTTCCCATTCATCTTGACGATACCGATCGGCATCCGATCCACTTTGATATCGGCAAAAAGGATCTCCTTTTCCACGTTCTTTCCATTGGCCTTGTACTCCACCAGCAATGAACGAGCCGCTTCTTTTACTTCAAACTCGGCGGGAACTTCATTTCCCATGTAGATCCAGCTGTCGGCGCGCAATTCCCCCAGACGGTATGCCAGCTCACTCATCAGGAAGATGACTTCATCCGGGATCGGTTCCTTCGTATCATCATAACCTTCGATCTTGTATGAAAATTCATCGACCTTCTCACCATTCACATTTTTGGTGCGTTTCTTTTCCCGGCTGACAACACGTTCACGATTGCCCAGGCGGAATGTCATTTTTCTGAAGTCATTCGTGCTGAATTTCAGGATATCCCTGAGATACAGCTGAAACGCTTCTGTGGGGAATTTCATCGCGTCCTTCTCGGATACCTCGGCCACTGAATTTTGAAGCGTGGATCCGCCGGTTTCCCGGCAGCGTATATAGACCTTTTGTTCCACCGGATCTTCATTGGTGACCACAACACCGAAATCCACCTGCTGCTGATCGCCTCTGGTACCCGTTGTCACGATCCTCTGAAACGGTTTGTCCAAACCGTACTCCGAAAAATCACTCACCACTTCTTTAGTCACTTCTATGACTTCTGTCTCGGTCAGCTGCTGCAGGATCCAGCCCACTACCTTCGGATCTGCCGGATAAGTCTCCATACCGCTCAAGGTATCTTCGCTCAGTCCCATTGCCACCCATGTGCCGGTATCTTCTTTCTTTTCCAGCTGGAACGCGTTATTTCCCTGAATACTTTCCGGAAATGAATTAAACAGCACCGACTGGACATCATTCGTGCGTACATCCCAGACCTTCATACAGCGAAAATTCTGCCAGGGCTTCATCAGGTTCCTCAGAAATTCACCCTGCGCCAGCACCACATTCGTATTCATGTCCGTTACCAAACCGATATATGCCAGATTGGTATGAGTGATATCTATGTTGCCAAACTGGATGACCGTGTTCTTTTGCACGGGATCGTTTTCGTCTTTATATTGAAAAGATATTTGTGCCTGGGGCATATCCAGACCATAATCGAGCATCTTTTTGGAAAGATCATCCCCGACATATTTTTCCACATTCCATTGTGAAAACTCGTTAAAAAGATCTTGCACTTTTTTCACATCCGCCCGGGATGGCGTTGGACTGAGGATATCCCAGCGGTCCGGGTTGACGGCGTTGCGCGCCAGTTCGAATCCATAAGGAGCAGGACCTTTGAAACTGATCTTCTCGACCTGGTGCCTGTACGGATGAAAAACATGTGAATCTCTCCACCCGTTTTCATCTTTGGGGATCTGGTCTAAAAATCCAGCGCCGGCCAGATAGATCTCCTCTTTGCCGGTGACTTTAAAGAACACCTCGTCCTCTCCCACTGTTTTATTCCCCAGGTGGAATTCGGTCATGCTGTTTTTGCCGCGCAAAGTCAGCCGCTGGAACTGAGTATCCGTTTTGATACCGTATTCCTCGATCGTACGTTTGTTTTTATCCAATTCTTCTTTGGAAATATGCCCATCTGTTGTCAGGTTCTTAACAGACGCAATGATCCTTTCGATGGCGGCTTCATTCGCCGGATACTTGATAGGCGTGGTCAAATTCCAATGTCCGTTTATTTTGGCGGCGCTTATCCATTTATCGGGAGTATAATAAAAATCAACAGTCACTATTTTGGCGGGATCCCAATCCGGGTATAAAGACTCACCCTTGGCTGCGGCTGTTTTCATTGGAGTGCGGTCTATCCAAAAAACGAACACACCCAGCACTACCGCCAGCGAAATGATTAACCATGTCGATCCCTGTTTCATGAAGTGATCCTTTTAATTACGCTTGCGCATCCAAATAACAATCCCGACTCCCATCACACCGCCCGGTATGACGAGAAGCATGATCCACATCAGCAGATGGATCTGGGTCTGGCTCATATTCAGCTGATATTCCCGGATGGGGCGCGGTCCCAGATTGCCCACCAGCGCCGTGCGGTCCAGCAGCCAGTTCACCGTCAGCACCGCAAAGTCTCTGTTTCCGAACGCGGAGTCGATCCGCGCGTTATCCAGGAAATTCGCGTTCCCGGTCACTACGACGCGCGTCGTTCCTTTGCCGGCACCGATCCCCTGCAAAGCGCCTCTTTCTATCGAAACGGCCATGCTGAGTTCTTTGCCTTCGTCTTTGGGTGAAGCCTTCACATATTTTCCTTCCGCGTTCAGCTTCATCAAATACCCTTCTTTGCTGGAACGCAGCAGTTCTACCACTTGCGGCGCGTCCGGCGCGGGATCTTTGGATTCCAGTTTGCTTACTTCACGCGAAAGGGGCATGAACATTTGCGAATTGACCAGAGCCTGTGAAATTTTGCTCTGTGTATTGAAATTGGTCACGATCAAATTATTGTTCAGCACCGACAGCGGATCATACACGATCTCATTGCGGATGTTCACGCCCCAGTCTTTCATGAGGCCTTCCAGCTTCGTTTCCCGGTTCTGCGGCAACAGCAGGAACAGTCTTCCGCCCCGATCCAGGTATTCACCGATATATTTGACCTCATCTTCCATGAATGGATCGCCCGGCCCACTGATCACCAGCAGACTGCAATCCTCCGGGATCTTTTTCTCGTTCCAGATATTCAAATTGGTCACCTGGATATTGTTCTGAGTCAGTATCTCCGCGAACTTGGAATAACCCGTCAGCTCCGAATCATCTTTGGGATTGTACTCCCGGTGTCCGGATGAGAAATAAGCGACCTTTTCATTATCCTCCATCAGGGATGTGATGGCCGCCGTAAAGAGCATCTCTCCCTTGAAAGTCGATCTCTTGATCTTCTGTTCCGAGCCTTTGATTATGCTGCCGAGATCGTAATCGGAAAACTCTTTTTCATAAATGACACGCGGTGATTTTCCCTCGGTGTTGAAGATCACCAGATCCCGAAAATATGTCTTCTCTTCCAGCGCGGGCAGACTCAGCCGGTACTTGGTTTTGACGAGTTCCGCCGCCTGCGGATCCTGCGTGTAATCTACCCTCTCGACCTTGATATGCGAGCTGACATCCTCATATTCCTTGAGCAGATTGTCAATGGAAACGAACAGCGGCGAGTCCGACTTGAAGAGCACCACCACGTGGACATCCTGTTTCAGGGATTTCAACGCGGACTTCGTCATGGGCGATAAGATAGAGATATCCTCCGAATCTAAATGCCAGCGGGAAAAATGCCGCA
>JAEENR010000175.1 GCA_016283885.1 Verrucomicrobiota bacterium | reverse complement strand
CCTGACCAAGGGCTATTGGATGGGTAAGTTTGAGGTGACCCAGGCCCAGTACGAAGCAGTGATGGGAACGAATCCCGCCTGGTACAAAGGAGCCGACTTGCCGGTGGAATATGTGGATTGGTATGACGCGAAGATCTTTTGTTTAAGACTGACAAGTCAGGAACGCTCGGCAGGCCGCCTGCCGGAGGGATATGAATACGACCTGCCGACCGAAGCGCAGTGGGAGTACGCCTGCCGGGCCGGAACAACAACGGCATTGAACAACGGAAAAGATTTGTCAAGCTGGTTTGAAAATTCCGAATTGAATGAGGTGGGATGGTATCTGTACAACGCCGGCGGTGTCGATGATGGTTCGACCCAGCCGGTGGGGCAGAAGAAGCCGAACGCCTGGGGATTGTATGACATGCACGGAAATGTGTATGAATGGTGTTCAGACTGGTATGATGAAGATTATCCGACCACAGCGGTGACCGATCCTACGGGACCGGCTTTCGGTTCATACCGTGTCCTGCGCGGAGGCTGCTGGAGTGAAGAAGCGACCCACGCCCGTTCAGCGTATCGCACCGGCGCTGTCGCCAGAAGTTCTCATAGTATCAATACGAATACCAAAGGGCTCCGGGTTGCCCTTGTTTGGACAAAAATTGAAATAGACCCTCCAGTGGAGAATGATTTCACCATTCCACTGTCGGACGATGTGGATCTGGAGATGATAAGGATAGAGCCGGGCACTTTCATGATGGGCAGTCCCGAAGATGAACTGGGCAGAGAGGACATTGAAACTCAGCATCAGGTCACTTTGACTCAGGGCTATTGGCTGGGCAAGTATGAAGTCACGAAATCCCAGTATAAAGCCGTCATGGACAGTTGGCATGCGCCATCGGATCAGCCGGTGACATCTGTAAACTGGTACGATGCGATGAGCTTCTGCTCCACATTGACGGGGATCGAACGTGCGGCAGGCCGCCTGTCGGAAGAGTATGAATACACTCTGCCAACCGAAGCGCAATGGGAATATGCCTGCCGTGCCGGTACAACAACGGCTTTAAACAGCGGCAAAAATCTGACAGCTGCAGGACTATGTTCCAACGTGGATGAAGTGGGTTGGTATAAGTACAATGCTGCTGGAACGACTCAGTCGGTAGGCCAGAAACAGCCCAATGCCTGGGGATTGTATGATATGCACGGGAATGTGTATGAATGGTGTCTGGATATATATGATGATTATCCAACCGAGCCTGTGACGGATCCCACGGGACCGACCGGCGGCATGCTGTACAATATCATTCGCGGAGGCGACTGGAACAATTACGCGTCCGGTTGCCGTTCTGCGTCCCGGAACGCTGTCGCGCCCAGAGGGAGTTACTCCAGCCTGGGCTTTCGTGTTGCTCTTGTCAAAGTCAAACCTAAGGACATTCCTCAACCGGGAAATGACACTGTCATAGAGGTGACGAGTAATGTGAATTTGGAACTGGTCTGGATCGAGCCTGGCACGTTCACAATGGGTAGTCCTGAGGGTGAGATAGGTAATTTGTATGGTGATGAAACTCAGCATGAAGTCACTCTGACACATGGCTACTGGCTAGGCAAGTATGAAGTCACACAAGCACAGTACGCGGCTGTTATGGTTTTCAATCCTTCCGGATATAATATATTGGATCATCCGGTGGAATATGTAAGCTGGAATGATGCGATCAATTTCTGTGCATATCTGACGTACATCGAGAGAAAAGCCGGGAGATTGCCGGAGGGATATGAATTCACTCTGCCAACCGAAGCACAGTGGGAATACGCCTGCCGAGCCGGGACGAACACGGCATTTAACAACGGTACCAATCTTGAAACAACGGAACAAATATGGGATGATCCTTGTTCCGGTTTGGATAAGGTGGGTTGGTATAGATATAACAGCGAATACAGCAGCGGTTTCAGTGGAAACAATGAAAGAAACCACCAGACAGTGGGTCAGAAACAGCCCAATGCCTGGGGATTGTATGATATGCACGGGAATGTGGCAGAATGGTGTTTGGACCGGTATGGAGATTATCCAACCGGGTCTGTGACTGATCCGACAGGACCAAGTACGGGTGATCAATTTATCATGCGCGGTGGCGACTACCACAACTACGCGTACCTCTGTCGTTCGGCGTATCGGTCTATCAGCAAACCCAATGATAACTGGAACAACGTGGGCTTCCGTGTGGTGCTGGTGCCGGTGAAATAGAGTCTTTTTGAGCTGAAAACAAAGATCCCCGACGGTCATCCGCCGGGGATTTTTTATGATAGGATTTACAGGATCAATGGATTTGATTTGTTTCGATAGTAATGTGTTTCCGTCTGTTGTCCCGTCTGGACTTTACAAAGGAGACGCGTGGGTTGTTGTTTATTCTGGTAGTTCGGGCATGTAGGCAGTGAAGAGGATGACAGTCAGGAGTGAGACAGGCAAGTAAATGACGTCTATCTTATGCCCAGGTTTCAGTAAATAACAGATGAGCAGATAGATCGTTTCCAGCGCAGTCATGATCAAGGCCAGGTAGATCGGATTCGCATACATATTGCTCAAACTTCCTCTTCCTGTGATCAATCCCCAAAATGTCAGGTAGGGCACACAGCAACTGATGAAAACGACTTTGAGTCTCCATTTATCAACTCTCTTGAAAAATAAATACAAAATCAAATTCAAGAGAGCCGATAAAGAGAGAACAACGCTCCAGTATGTCAGGGAACAAACAAGTATAACAATCAATGTAGGTATTACAATCAATGTAGTCATATCCGCTGTAGAGGCTAATTTTTATACCTTCAGAAAGATCTTCTTCTTGTAGAAGAAATAGAGGATCAGCCAGCAGGTGAGGATGTAGAAGGTCAGCGAGACCAGCTTGTTCCAGTCGCCGTCGAACTGTTTGATGATGCCGCCGAAGATGAACTTGTTCGCTCTGGAGCAGTCAATGAAACGGGGCAGCATGTAGATGGTGATGGAGTTCATGCCGATGACCTGGAAGAAGAAAGCCCAGCGGCGCCAGCCTTTCACGTCAATGATGTAGTAGAAGATGGAGAACCAGATGAGAGAGTAGCCCGCCACGGCGCAGACAAAGGAGCTGGTCCAGAGCTTCTTGTTGATGGGGAAGACGAAGCTCCACAGCCATCCGATCAGCGCCAGCGCCACACCGGCCAGGAACAGATAGAGGGCTTTTTTATTGCCGGAGGCTTCCGTGGAGCGGATCCATTGCCCCGTGAACATACCCAGCATGGCGGTGCCGATGGCCGGGATGGTGCTGAACAAGCCTTCCGGGTCGAAGAAATTGTTTTCATAGAGACGGCCGGGCAGCAGGACGCGGTCAATAACTCCGACCAGGTTGTTCTCGTAGGAGAAGGGATCGGAGCCGCCCGGTATAAGCCACATGGCCAGCCAGTATCCGATCAGGATGACCGCGGCGATGACAGCCAGGATGGAGGTCTTGCGGATGGTGGTGAAAAGCAGCGCGGCGAACATCCAGGCCAGACCGATGCGGGCCAGTACACTGGCGCAGCGCAGGTTGGCGAAATCGAATTGAAGGACACCGTTGCAGACCAGTCCCAGCAGTACCAGCAGGAAACCGCGGCGGACGATCTTCAGGTGGATCTGCGCGGTAGTCCTGCCCTGAGCCAGCTGCTTGGCAAGCGAGAACGGGAAGGAGATACCGGCAATGAAAAGGAAGAGCGGGAAGATGGTGTCGTGCTGACGCAGACCGTTCCATTCCACATGTGTCATCTGGGAGGCGATCCATTCAGTGAGACCGCATTGAGGCAGCAGCGCGCACAGGGCAACGACCCACGAGGCAAAGCCCATGATACAAAGCATATCGGCGCCGCGCAGGGCATCCAGTGACATCAGACGTTCTTGTTTTTTAGGTTCTTCATTCATAATTTATAAATCTTTTCTAGTTCTGTTTATTCTGTGACTTTCATTCTGCGCGGACCGATCTGATCCAGCGGCAGAGCTTTGAAACCGGTTTTGAAAGCGGGCGAATCGGCTTTGAGGTTGAAGTTCCCGTGTTCCGCGTCCACGAAACCGGGATCCTGATCCACAAAGTTGTCCACCCAGGTGACATCTTCATCCTTGGCATGCCAGCCGACATTTTTCCACTGACCTCCAAAGGAGATATTGTTTTTGATCAAAATATTTTCCGGCGGGACACCGTTGGTCTGGGAAAGATATTTCTCCACGTTGTAGATCTCCGGATAGCGTTTTTCATAGACATCGCGCGGGACTGCTTTCAGACGTTCCTTCAGGGTCACATAGACCTGATTGTACCAGACGGGGGATTTATCCAGACCTCGTCCATCCAGAGCGATGGAAGGTGTGCAGTCCACGAACACGTTGTTCTGCACCACGAAGTCGCGTCCGCCGCCCATGAACACGGCGCGCTGGACTTTGTGGAACAAATTGCCGTACATATAAGTGCCGCTGAGGCTGTCATCGTTGTAGATACCCATGCTGCCCATGCCGACACCGCCGGTGTGGTGGATATAATTGAACTGGATCTTGTTTCCGCGCATGGTATAGTCGCGTCCGGCGTAGATGGCGCCAACATCGCCGGTTTCCAGAGCGACATGGTGGATCTCGTTGAATTCGATGGTGTGGTCATTGCCTCCGTAGAGGATGGCGCAGTGAGGATGATCGAAAATGAGATTGTGACGCGCCTGGATGCCGACACCGTTTATCGAAATGGCCGGCACATAGCAGCGGGACCAACGTCCCTGTTTTTGGAAAATACAGTCCTGAACGATGTGGCCGCAGGGCTTGAGAGTCTGACGGTTGCCGCCGCTGAGAGTGACCCCGGAATCGCCTGTTTCGGCAAAGTCGCAGTTGATGACCATGCAGCCGCTGCCGTTCGAGATGGACAGAGCGGTCGAGCCGATGTTGATGAAGCGGCAGTTTTTGACTATGACAGAGGTGCCGTCTTCCACATGGAGAGCTTCACCGCGGCAGGCGGTAAAGGTGATGTTCTCAAAGGTGAGGAAAGAGGCTTCTTTGGATCGGATAAATGGAGATTCCAGACCGGAGACGAAAGCTTCCTTGTCCGGCTTGCCGTCTTGGGGCGGATAGAAATAGAGGATGCCTTTGGCGGTGTCCACATAGTATTCACCGGGCTGATCCAGTTCCTCCAGGATGTTGACGTAATAGACGCGCTGGCCTTTGCGGAAGCCGTAGTTGACCCCGGCGGTCTTGATCCATTTTTTCTCAGGATCGATGCTCAGGATCTTCTCGTAGGAGTTGGCCCAGTCCCACGCCCAGTAGCCGTGAGCCCAGATGTCGCTCCCTTCGGAGAACAGCCATTTGCCGGGACGGTCGCCTTCATAAAAATAGCCGTTTTCCAGCGGACTCAGCTCGCCGCCGTGTCCATCCTTTTGAGTGCCTTCAGGATAACCGGCGATGTGAGAGAATTCACCCTTGTTCGGCCACTGTGCCAGGGTCATCGGCCGGCCGTCATAAAACAGTTCACAGTGAGCGGGAACAGTTGACCGTGCGAACCCGCGGGAACGCATTTGCCCGAAGTTTTCCAATCCCAGAGCCTTGAGATCGGCAGTCCAGATCTTGCCCTGAGTCTCAGCCGGCAGACGTTTCTGAATGTCGGCATCTTCCAGTAGGACAAAATTGGTAACAGAGCGTCCGCCGATGAAGCGGGCCGGTTCCTCCCCGGATAGAGAGCGATAAATGATCCGGCGGTTCAGACGGCCATTGTCGCCGTATTCAAAATCAATGGTCTTGTCGATGTAATAGTCGCCGGGAAGCAGGTTGACAATAGCGCCGCCTTCCGGGGGTATCTTTTTTTGTTTCTGGATATTGCGCAGAATATCACGCGCGGCGGAGAGCGTGGCCAGCGGTTTTTCTTTCGTGCCGGGATTGTTATCATCACCGCCTTTATCAGCCGGAGCGACAAAGAGTTCCATTCCGGCGCCCTGTGCAGAGACAGTCAGAGCAATCAGCAGAGCTAATAAAATTTTCTTCATACGAATCAATAAAGACACCATCAACCGCTCAACCCTGACAGAATCAGAGGCATTTTGCAAGTGAAAATAACGCCTGCCGCCTTGACATTTATCCCGGAAGCCGTTAGTGTCTTTCGCGAGAGGTTTTTCTTGATGAGAACATTGGTAATTGGAATCGACAGCGGGACACAGTCCACGAAAGCATTAGTTGTAAACGCTCAAACCGGAGAAGTTCTGGCGGCGGCAAGCGAATCTTATGACTTGATCGCCGGTCTGCCTCCCGGTGCTAAGGAGCAGAACCCGGCGGATTGGATCGCCGCCGTGACCAAGAGCATCCAGCGGGCGATGAAAGAGGCCGGAGCCAGTGCGTCCGAGGTCAAAGCCATCGGTGTGAGCGGTCAGCAGCACGGTTTTGTGCCTCTGGATGAGGCTGGAAAAGTGATCCGCCCGGCCAAACTGTGGTGCGATACCTCCACAGCGGAAGAATGCGAGGCTATCACCCGGGAACTGGGAGGACTGGACGGAGCGATCAGCGAATTGGGCAACGCGGTCCTGCCGGGCTATACCGCCGGCAAGATCCTGTGGCTGAAACGGCATGAGCCGGAGAATTTTAAACGGCTGAAAACGATCCTCTTGCCCCATGATTACATCAACTACTGGCTGACGGGCAACGCCGTTATGGAGTACGGCGATGCCAGCGGCACGGCTCTGCTGAACGTGCGGACACGTTCCTGGAGCCGGAAGACGCTCAACGCCATTGACCCGGAACTGGAAGCGAAGCTGCCTAAACTGATTTCCAGCGACCAGCCGGCCGGTATCCTGTGCGACGAGGCTGCCCGTATCCTGGGGCTGGAAATGGGGACGATGGTCAGCGCCGGCGGCGGCGATAACATGATGGGCGCTATCGGTACCGGAAACACGACCGAAGGAGCCATCACGGCCAGTTTCGGTACCAGCGGAACGATCTATGCCTGCGCGGAGAAGCCGATTGTGGATCCACAGGGTGAGATCGCGGCATTCTGTGACAGCACAAATCGCTGGCTGCCTTTGCTTTGTACGATGAATGTGACAGTCGCTACCGGAATGGTGAGTGATTTCATGAAATGGGATGTGGCCAAGCTGAACGAGGCGGCGGCAGCATCTCCGGCTGGCAGTGAGGGTGTCTTGTTAGTTCCTTATCTGGAAGGGGAAAGAACGCCCAATGTGCCGGACGGAACGGGTGTTTTCTTTGGGATCAATACAAAGACCCTGAAGGAGTCGAACTTAGCCCGCGCGGCCATGGAAGGGGTGACCCTGGGCATGAATTACGGGTTGAGGCGTTTAGCCGAACTGGGAGTCCGGCCGACACAGATCCGTGCGACCGGCGGCGGTGCCAAGTCCGCGCTCTGGCGTCAAATCATGGCTGATATCTTTAACGCGGAAGTCGTTACGCTGAAAGTCAGCGAGGGAGCGGCCTATGGCGCGGCACTGCAGGCGCTGTGGTGCCATGAACTGCAGGAGGGAGATTGCGTCAGTATCCAGGATCTGTGCAACCGGTTCGTGACTTTGAACACGGAAGAGACCGCTGTGCCGAACGCGAAAAATGTGGAACTTTACCGCGAGATGCAGGCTCTGCAGGATGAACTTTCCAGGAGTTTGCGGCCTGCTTTCAAACGTCACAGTCAGCTGACCCGGAACTAAGACCGGCGGCTGTTGCGAATAGTGACAAAATGTCTCAGAGACGCTTTTCAGCGTCTCTTTTCATTTTCAAGGAGTTACATGGATTTTTCGTGTTCAGAAAAAGTGAACTCCGCGGAGTGAAAAATAAAGCGATTTTTTTTGTCTCGGAGCTTGTAAAATAAGGCATTTTTGGTAGAATTGTTCGTCTTTTTAGAGAGATGGACAAGGACTCAGATTTAACGAAAAACAGTCAGCCGTCCGCTCCCAATTTCAACACTGCCGGAGGCGAGAAATATGATGCTTCTAAGATTGATAAATTGGAGGGTTTGGAGGCTGTTCGCAAGCGCCCAGGAATGTACATTGGCGACCCGGATGAACACGGTCTGCATCATTGTGTGTTTGAGGTGCTGGATAACTCGATCGATGAACATTTAGCCGGCTTCTGCAAACAGGTCGTTGTTACCATTCATGTGGACGGCTCGATTTCCATCAAAGATGATGGACGCGGTATCCCGGTAGATATTCATCCCAAATTTAAAATCCCTGCTGTCGAGCTGGTTTTGACGAATCTTCATGCCGGCGGCAAATTCGGACAGGGCGCTTATAAGTATTCCGGCGGTCTGCACGGTGTGGGTGCCAAGTGCGTGAACGCGCTTTCCGAGTGGTTCAAGGTGGAAGTATATCGCGACGGCAAAGTGTATTACATGGCTTTTGCCCGTGGCAAGACGACCCAGAAACTGGAGGTGATCGGCCGTTCCAAAACGACCGGTACCAATATCACGTTCCTGCCTGATCCGGAAATCTTTACCATTACAACAGAATTCAAATTCGAGATACTGGCCCGCCGTCTGCGTGAGCTGGCGTTCCTGAATCCCGGCATTGAGATCATCCTGAAGGATGAACGGGAAGAGGATAAACAGGAAAAGTTCTTCTACAAGAACGGTATCGAGGAGTTTGTGCGTCAGCTGGGCAAAGGAAAGAACGTGGTCAACGCTGATCCTATCGTCCTGAGCTCGCAGAAGGATGAAGTCTTTGTGGACTGCGTCATCCAGTACAATGACAGTTACAATGATCAGATCCTCTGCTTTGCCAATTCGATCCCTAATCCCGACGGCGGAACGCATTTGACCGGTTTCCGCTCGGCGCTGACCCGCGCCATCAACCAGTACGGGAAGAATAATGACCTCTTTAAGAAGGACAAAGATACATCGGTTTCGGGCGATGATGTTCGCGAGGGTATTGTTTGTGTGCTTTCGGTGAAGCTGCCGAATCCGCGCTTTGAATCCCAGACCAAGGTCAAGCTGGTCAATACGGAAATAGACGGCATCGTTTCCTCGATCGTTTACGAGGGACTGATGGCTTACTTCGACCGTTCACCGCAGCTGGCCAAACGGATCATCGAGAAGGCTCTGATGGCTGCCCGTGCCCGTGAGGCCGCGCGCAAAGCACGTGAAGCGGTCCGCAAGACGGCTTTGACCGGCGGCGGTCTGCCGGGCAAGCTGGCCGACTGCTCCGACCGTGACCCGGTGAATACCGAGCTTTATATCGTTGAGGGTGACTCCGCAGGCGGCTCTGCCAAGCAGGGACGCGACCGCCGTTATCAGGCGATCCTGCCCATCCGAGGCAAGTTCCTGAACGTGGAAAAGGCACGTCTGGACAAGGTGCTTCAAAACGCGGAGATCCGCACGATGATCACCGCGGTGGGTACCGGCATCGGCACCGGTGAAGGTGAGGGTGCTTTCAATCTGGAGCGTCTGCGTTATCACAAGATCGTGATCATGACAGATGCCGATGTGGACGGTTCGCACATCCGCACCCTGCTGCTGACATTCTTCTACCGGCAGATGCCGGAGCTGGTCAAGCGCGGTCATATCTATATCGCGCAGCCGCCGCTGTATCAGATCGTCCGCAAGAAACGTGTGGAATACGTGGAAGATGACACTCAGATGAACAAGATCTTGATCCAGCTGGGCGTGGAGGAAGTCTCCCTGAAGAATATGGCCGATGGCCGGGTATTTACCAGCAAGCAGCTGGACGAGATCCTGGAGCTGCTGACCTCGCTGGACAAGTACGCGCAGGCGCTGCGCCGTCACGGCGGCAATTTCACGGATTATGTGGAAAGGATCGATCCCAAGACGCACGAGCTGCCGAAGCACTTTGTGAAGGTGCGCGACGGCAATGACGAGTTTGTGTATTACTTCCGCAATTCGGATGAACTGATGAAGTTCTCGGAAGAGAATTCGGATCTGGGCCTCTTCGGCAAAGAAGAACAGGAAGTATCCGCTGAAACCAACGGCACCAATGGGGTCAAGAAAGACAAGAACGGCAATACCCGGCGCGCGACTTATGTGGAGCTGCATGAGCACGCTTCCATTTCGGAACTGCTGAAGAAACTGGCTCGCAAGGGACTTTCCATCGATCACTATTCAGCGCAGGATCATCCGCTCTTTGAGCTGACCGAGGGTGAAGGCGTGAAGGCCGTCACCCGCAAGCTGTATTCCATCCCGGAGATCCTGGAAGGAGTCAAGGAAGTGGGCAAGCGCGGCATCCAGATCAAACGATTCAAAGGTCTGGGCGAAATGAACGCGAAGGAGCTTTTTGAAACGACGATGAACCCGGCCAACCGCAAGTTCCTGCGGGTGGAGGTTTCCGACGTGGTGGAAGCGGAGGAAATGTTTACGAAGCTGATGGGCGAAGAGGTGGAGCCCCGCCGTCAGTTCATTCAAGACAACGCACTTAACGTAAGAAATTTGGATATCTAACTAGAATATGGCAGACGATAAAACTCCCCGTGATGACGCGGCGCCCTTGATGGGCGGTGGTTCTGTATTTTCAGCGGGGGAAAAGATTGCAAAGATCAATGTGGCCGATGAGATCAAGAACTCGTTTCTGGATTACTCAATGTCGGTCATTATTTCCCGCGCGCTCCCGGATGTGCGCGACGGGCTGAAGCCTTCGCAGCGGCGCATCCTTTACGCGATGCACGAGCTGAATCTGTACCCCGGACACAAGCATTACAAGTGCGCTAAGATCTGCGGTGACACCAGTGGTAACTATCATCCCCACGGTGAGCAGGTCATCTACCCGACACTGGTCCACATGGCGCAGTCCTGGTCCATGCAGGAGCCTCTGGTCGATGGTCAGGGTAACTTTGGTTCGGTGGAAGGCGATCCTCCGGCCGCCATGCGTTATACGGAAGCACGGCTCACGGCGCTGGGCGGCATCCTGATGAACGACATGGACAAGGATACCGTGGACTTCATGCCCAACTACGATGAACGTCTGACGGAGCCAACGGTCTTCCCGTCCGCGTTCCCGAATCTCATCGTCAACGGCGGCACCGGTATCGCGGTAGGTATGGCCACGAATCTGGCTCCGCATAATCTGGGCGAGACGGTGGACGCTATCTGCGCGCTGATCGATGATCCGGATCTGGAGCCGCTGGACCTGTTGAAGTACATCAAGGGTCCTGATTTCCCGACCGGGTGCATGATCTGCGGTTCCGAAGGGATCAAGAACTACTTCCAGAGCGGACGCGGCACGGTCAAAGTGCGCGGCAAGGTGGGAGTGGAACAGCTGAAGGGCAACCGCGAGCAGATCATCATTTCCGAGATCCCTTACGGCGTGAACCGCGCCGTGCTGGTGGAACGCATCGCCGAGCTGGTCAATGAAAAAACGCTGACAGACATCACGGCCATCCGCGATGAATCCGATGAGAATACCCGTGTGGTGGTGGAACTCAAGCGCGACGCGATCCCCAAAGTCGTCATCAACAATCTTTATAAATATACTCAGCTGGAAACGACATTCAGCGTGAACTCGCTGGCTATCGATCACGGCCGTCCAAAGGTTCTGAACATGAAAGAGCTGATGGAGTGCTTCATCGAGCACCGCCGTGAGGTCGTTATCCGCCGCACCCGCTATCTGCTGCGCAAGGCAGAGGAACGCGCCGAGATCCTGGAAGGCTATCTGATCGCACTGGATAATCTGGACGAGTTCATCCGCATCATCCGTGAGTCGGCCAACCGTGAAGAAGCCCGTGTCAAACTGCTGGCTTTTGAATTCACACGCGCCGCCGTGGAGAAGCTCGGCATCCTGATCCGCAGCGAAGCGCGTCTGGAGAACGGACGCTACTGCTTCAGTGTGGTGCAGGCGAACGCGATCCTGGATCTGCGTCTGTATCAGTTGACCGGTCTGGAACGTGAAAAGGTTCGCGGCGAATACGACGCACTGATCGAGACGATCAAAGATCTGATGGATATCCTGGCCAAGGAATCCCGCATCATGGGGATCATCAAGCAGGAGCTTCGTTCATTGCGCGAGAAGTACGGCAAACCCCGCCGCACGATGCTGACAGCCGATGCGGGTGAGATGGCTATTGAGGATCTGATCGCCAATGAAGGTGTGATCATCACCATGACTCACAAAGGACTGATCAAGCGCACCAATGTCAGCTCGTACCGCTCGCAGCGGCGCGGCGGCAAGGGTGTCATCGGCATGAGTACCCGCAATACAGCACTGGATGATGACGCGGACTTTATCGAACGGCTTTTCACCGCCAGCACGCATGACTATTTGCTGTTCTTTACGAATACAGGCCGTGTTTACAGCGAGCGTGTGCATGAGATCCCGGATATGGGACGCGCTGCTAAAGGCCGCAGCATCGCCAATCTGCTGGAGCTTCAGTCCAATGAGAAGATCGCGGCGCTGATCCGCATCACCTCCGAGACGATCAATGGTCAGGATACGACCTGGGAGCAGGACAACTGCCTCTTCTTTGCCACTCAGAACGGTACGGTCAAACAGACGGAACTGCGTCAGTTTGCTAATATCCGCAAGGGCGGCATCATCGCCATCAATATCGAGGAAGGCGATACGCTGATCGACGTGAAGTTCACGACCCACGGCAATGACGTGGTGCTGATCACGAAGGAAGGCAAGAGTATCCGCTTCCATGAAGACGATGTACGCCGGATGGGACGCGCCACGACCGGTGTGAGAGGCATCATGCTCTCGCCCGACGACAAAGTGGTGGCCGCGGCCATCGTAGAGAAGGATGCCGCGCTGCTGGTGGCCGGCGATCACGGTATCGGCAAACGCACTGATTTTGAGGAATACCGTGTGCAGTCTCGCGGCGGCAAGGGCATCATCACCATGAAGACCGGTGAAAAGACCGGCAAGGTGGTGGGCGCTCTGACGGTCAAGGACGGCGATGAGATCATGCTCATCACGACCGGCGGTCAGATGGTCCGCACCAAGGTGGACTACATCCGCGAGGTCGGCCGCAATACGATGGGTGTGAAGTTGATCAACCTGGAAGCCGGCGACAAGCTGCAGGCGATCGCTCCGGTCGTGAAGGACGAGGACGACGACAATGATCAGCTGAGTCTGGAAGGTTTGCCTCCGGAAGACGGGATCACCCCGCTGCCCGAACAGCCTGATGATTTGAAGATTGAGGACGATCCGGGCAATGCTTCGGACGAACCTCCGGCTCTGGATTAACGAGGAATAAATTTTCCTGATAAAGTCCCCGACGGTATTTTTCCGCCGGGGATTTTTTATAAAAAACACGGATGGACACGGATACACACAGATATTTGTTATGGGATCAATTATTATTGCGAGGCCGACGTTCGGTGCGGGGCCGACGTTCGGTCTTGCGGTTTGGAAAAATATGTGCTATCTTGTTTAGGTTATGCTCTTTTGGACGGGTAAACATACGATGAACAACTACAAGATCATGGCCGGGCTGTTGGGTCTGGCTTTAACGGC
>JAEENR010000174.1 GCA_016283885.1 Verrucomicrobiota bacterium | reverse complement strand
AGGGCTTCAAAGGCAATATGTCCATCGAATACGAATACAACTGGGATAACTCCCTGCCGGAGATCTCTCAGTGCATCGGCTTCGTTCGCGGCTATGCCGCCAAAGGAGCCAAGAAATAACTTGAGCGGCTCTCTGTTTATCAAAGAGTTATAAATTTCAAAAGCACCTTGTGACAAGGTGCTTTTTCTATATCCGGGTGACGGGGAAATTTTAGGTGTAAAGATCATGAAACATTCTGTATCAGCGGTTTGTCTTTGCTGTCTGGCGGCTGTACTGTGCTGCTCATGCGCCAGCAAAGGAGTAAAAGTAAAACAATTGAGCAAATACTGGGATTTTGACGCAAAAACCCGTTCACAGGAGCCATTGAAGCTTCCGGAACAAGGAGCGCAGGGATTTACTCTGCTAATGGACGCGGCACTCGATTTGACAGCAAAAGATCATTCCCTGCTGCGCATTCCGGGTGCTGTCACTGTCGAAACAAAGGATACAGGCCAAAAAACAGCCCGTCTGGAAGCCTCTTTGACCCTGCGGCAGATCTACGGCCAGGATGAATTCAAGACACTTTCCGTCTTTGTACCTCTAAGCGCGCTGGATAAACCCCAGGGCAAACATCAGCTGACACTGCAGTTCGATGGTGTTTCATGGACGATCTATCTGGACGGCAGACTTCACGATTCCAACCCGGTCATCGGCTATCCTGTCCAAACAACGGGCTCTGAATGGCAGACCTCGCAAGAGGTGGAAAACATTCGATACTACACCCCGGCGCTGAAACCAAAGAGGATATCCTCATCCTCGACAGTATCAAATATCCAGTACTGGACCCCCGATTTCCATAACGCCTGGGTCGGCGACGTGGTCACCTGCTGGTTCAAGGGAAGATATCATCTGTTCTATCTGTTTGACCGGCGGCATCACGGCAGTAAGTTTGGCACAGGCGGACACTGGTATGAACACTTGTCCACAGCAGATTTCAGACACTGGACAGAACATGAAACCCCGATCCCGCTCCGGCATCAGTGGGAGTCTTACGGAACGGGGACTGCCTTTGAATACGGCGGGAAAATGTATCTGACCTACGGCTATCACACCTCGCGCATCCGTCATCGGGAAGAAACGACCTACGACATGATCCTGCAAACCGCGAACAAGTTCGGCTATACTGTTCCACTTCGTTTCGAGGAAGTACCGGACTTGTATCCCGAAGGAGCGTCCTATGCCGTATGCGCCAACGATCTGGATGAATTCGTTCCCTCCAATATATTGTTCCATTACTGCGAAAACCCCAGTGTTTTTCCCGATCCCAGCGGCGAAGGGCTGCTGATGTATGCCAATTATATGTCGCACGGCACGTGGTCCGCTGATTCTCTGGAGGGAGAATGGAAAGCTCTGAACGCGGATTTTCCTCCCGGCGGCGACTGTACTTTTCCGTTCAGCATGGGCGATTACGATTACATCATCGGCGGATTCCACAATATCTGGTACCGTTCCCGGTCTGCCGGCAAGGATGCCCCCTACCACGACATGACTCTTGAAGGTTGCGAGCCTTACAACGGAGCGAGTGTTCCCTCCGTGACGAAGATCCCCGGCGGCCGCTGCGTGATGGCCGGTTGGACCAGCAATGAAGGATGGGGCGGCAATCTTTACATCTGCGAACTGGTGCAGCATGAAAACGGTCAGCTGGGCACAAAATGGATGAAAGAGATCATGCCCCGGATGGAACCCTCGGTCACTCTCGCCGATTCCGTTACCGGTTCTCTGCGTGTCGATTTGGACAAAGAAGACTGCTATATGCTGAGTTTTGAAATAGACTCACCTGCTGACAGCGGAGAGGTCTCCATCGCTTTTGAGAATCGTGAGCGGCCAGATCAAGTCCTGGAATGGGCACTCTGCCGGGATGAACACAGAGCTTCCTATACCCTGCATCCCAAAGGCAGTGAACGTCCGCGCGCTAAAACGATTTCCGAAGGCGGACGACCGGAATCCATGAAGGACTATGCCATACAAGGCGGTTTTGAAAAAGACGGTCCTCTGAGCATTCGGATGATGGTCTATAACAACAGCAAGATGAGCGGTTCACTGGTAGACACTGAGATCGACCGCTCCCGAACGATGCTCGATCACCAGGCCGGTTTCAAATTCGATGCCATGACGATCTCGGTCAAGAATGCCAAAGCGCGAAACCTGAAAATCTCCAAGTTCCGCCAACCGTAAAAATAACGCGGATCACTTGATGGCCAGCGCAATGGCTCGGACCAGATCCTCCTCGTCCGGCGTGACTTGGCTGTTGGTGGAGGCCACGACCGTCTGGCAGGCTTCCAGCAGCGCGGTCTTGGTCACCTGAGCGGCGCGGTTGTTGATATTTTCCAAAGCGTTATCCAATGCCTTGAAAGTGCACTTGTCCAGCGGCAGAATCGTCTCCTTGTCATTTCCCAGGACAGACGCGACACCTTTGGCAAAAGCGATCCCGACCTCTTTCTCGTCCACCCCCTCGGCACGGGCCAGGATGGAAAGCACCAGAACGATCTCCAACCGGAGCGCGGCGGCGTTTTCCCGGCCTTCACGGCGCGGCTTGGGCCGGAAATAGCGGGTCAAATGATGCTCCACATTCTTCAGCACACAGTACTCGAACAGATCCACCCGGTTATCCGCCACGATCAGATCATAGATCACCTTATTGAAACTCTCGAACTGGGACGCGGACATCCCCCTCAGGGCCGGCACACACAGCGTGATCAAAGCCAGCTTCTGCGAACGGCTCAGATCCCGCAGATCCCCAGCCGCCGTCAGGACATCCCGGCCAACAGACTCGCCGTAGGTGCCGATGATCCTCTTATACTGCACCTCGGCCACATCGTCATTTTCATCCAGCAGGATGCCACAGACCAGAACGATACTGCCCAGCGGATCACTGGTGAGACGGCGCACCTCTTCGGGCAGAGTTTCCAGCAGACCTTGAGCCTGATCCGCGGTTTCATATCCGCCGGCCAGGATCGCCGCTGCAGCGAGTCCCATTCCCCGGCGCAGAGACGGACGTTCCTTTTCCTTCTCTTTCTTAATGACCGCGGGCTGCTTTTTGACCGAAGCCGTGTCCAGTGACTTCTTAAAATCACCGTCGAAATCCGAATCCAGCAGCTTGATCCGCTCCACCAGCGGCGGATGCGTGGCAAAAAGATTCCCCAGAAAACTGTTCAGACC
>JAEENR010000173.1 GCA_016283885.1 Verrucomicrobiota bacterium | reverse complement strand
CCTCAGAGACAAGCTCTTCCCGCAAATAAACCTCCGTCCGGCCGCACACCGCGTTTTCAACAAATTACATTTTCTTCCTGTTTTTTTATTGCAAAACTCTGAACATCTGCTAAAGTTGACTCCCGTTACGCGTGAGAGCGCGTAAGCGACCTGGTTCCAAAGTAGCTCAATGGTAGAGCAATCGGCTGTTAACCGATGGGTTGTAGGTTCGAGCCCTACCTTTGGAGCCATTTTTTTTGCGCTTTTAGCTGTCTGATTCTTCTAAATGTTCATTATTTTCAAAGACTTATCCTAAATAAGGAGAGGAATTTTTCAAAAGATATCAAAATAATACTTATTACATTTATATTCAATTACTTATAAAAATATAAGAGTTCAATATGTATCAATATAAAATATACCCTATTGACACATATTGAAACTTAACTAAAAAATAATATAAGTATAATGTAATAAATGACTAATGATATTTCTAAGCGATATCCGTCGCTTTGCCGTTCATCAGCTTGCCTCCGCCGATATCTAAATGCGGATACTGAGCAGAAAGATCTTTCACCGCTCTGTCGATGCCGCTTCCGCCGGATGTGGCAAACAGAACGATCTTCTTGCCTTTGAAATCAAAAGTCTCCAGGAATGTATTGATGATCGTGGGAGCCGTGTACCACCAGATCGGGAATCCAATATAGATTTTTTCGTACTTTGAGAAATCTCCGGTCGTGACCGCCAGCGCCGGACGGGAGTTTTTGTCCCGCATTTCCACGGAGCTTCTGCTGTTTCTGTTCTGCCAGTTCAAATCAGCATCGGTGTAAACTTCCGCCGGTTTGATTTCATAAAGATCGGCTCCGACCAGTGCCGCAAGTTCTTTGGCCTTGGCTTCCGTCACGCCGGAAGCAGAAAAATAAGCTACTAATTTACTCATAACATCTACCCTTTTACTCTTACAAAACAGTGACTTCATCACTGCACAGTGTAATTGATACAATGTAAAGAGAAGGTATCACTTTGCAGACACGTCATCAATGAATAAAACAGATTTTCCGGATTTTCTGTCATCCCCGGACTCTGAAATCATCCTTTCCTTTCAGCCGTCTCTCTGACATAATGGCCGAAGACTCGCCCCGATAAGGGGAAAGTCTTTCGCGGGAATCTGTCTATTCCTGAATTTTTGTATAATAATGGATCGCTCCTCACTTTTAGAACTTCAGCAGAGTTTACCCGAAGGTGTCCTCACCTTCGACGAAGCAGAACTCACACGCTGCGCCAAAGATAAATGGCAGCCCGGCTTTTCCATGCCGGCCGCGGTCGCGCTTCCCCGCACAACTGAGGAAGTCGCCCGGATACTCCGTTTCGCGGATCAGCGGCGGATCCCGGTCACTCCGCGCGGTGCCGGCGTCGGCTACTGCGGCGGCGCGGTCCCGGCCAAAGGCGGTATCGTTCTGAGTGTGGAACGCATGAACAAGATACTGGAGATCAACCCCGCCGATTTCGTTGTCGTTACTCAGCCGGGTGTGATCACCGCTCAGCTTCAGGAACAGGTGGAAGCGAAAGGTCTTTTTTATCCTCCCGATCCCGCGGGCCGCGCCGAGAGTTCCATCGGCGGCAATGTCTCCACCAACGCCGGCGGTCCCCGCTGTCTGAAATACGGTGTCACTCGTGATTACATCCTCGGTCTGACAGTCGTTCTGCCGGACGGCACCATCTGCAAAACAGGAGGCCGCACCCACAAAAACAAAACCGGTTTCGATCTGGCTCGTTTCTTTGTCGGCGCGGAAGGTCTGCTGGGTGTTGTCACGGAGATCATCCTCAAAGTGATCCCCCTGCCGCCGTTCCGTTCCTGTCTTTCCGCCGGGTTCGCATCCATGCCGGACGCGGCTGAGGCGATCTGCCGCGTTTTTGAAGCGGGATTTCTGCCCAGCGCCATGGAACTGGGCGATGCCTTTACGCTGGAAGCCGCCTGGAAACGCACCGGCAACCCTGTTTTCAAAGGCTCCAAGGCTCATCTTATTTTGGAGCTGGATGGCCAGGAATCCAGTGTCCGCGGTGAGACGGAACAGCTTGCTCATATCCTGAGAAATGCCCATGCTCTTTCATTGCAAACCGCCAATGGAACAGCTGAATGTGAAGCGATCTGGGACGTCCGCCGGGAGTTCTCTTACGGACTGAAGGATACGGGGTTAAAGAAGCTGAATAATGATATCGTCATCCCGCGGGGCAAGCTGGTGGAATTCTTTATTTTCACGGATCAGCTCCAGAAGAAATACGGCATCCCCGTGGCTTGTTTCGGTCATGCCGGCGATGGAAATATCCACACCAATGTCATGGTCGCTCCCGATGATCCCCGGCAGATGGAAGCCGGTAAAAAAGCGGTGGATGAACTCTTTCACCAAGTCATCGCTTGGGAAGGCAAGATCACCGGCGAACACGGGATCGGTTTGGCCAAACTGCCTTGGTGGAACACAGGCACTTCACCTGAAGAACGGGAGCTGCACCGCCGGGTGAAACAGGCGCTCGATCCCAACGGGATCATGAATCCGGGCAAGTTTGTCTGATCACAGCCCCTTCTTTTGAAGGAATCGCAGCAGCTTGCTGTGCGAAGCCGTCACAGGCAGCTGTTCCAGCTCCTCCGCCGTGACAAAGCGAAGATCCTTTTTCTCTTTGAATTTCGCGTCTGTTTGTCCGGGATACAATTTGACAGTGATCTGGAATTTCGTGATGGCATGCTTTAGTTGGGTAAGCTGTTTTTCTTCCAGCCGGATGTGTTTTTTGCGGAAATACGAGACCGCTTTTTTGTGATCGGTATCCTCTGCCAGCGGCATCTGCCAGAATCCCTGATTGCGACTCTCCCCGGAACGGCGTTCTATCAAAACACGTCCCTGTTCATCTCTCACAAACACGGCGACATCCTCCCGGTGAACTGTCCGGGGAAGATTTTTCTTGCACGGATACAGGCTTTGCGAACCTTCCGCGCGAGCCTTGCACATCGCGTTCAGCGGACACAGCAGACAGGAAGGATTCTGCGGAGTGCAGACCGTAGCCCCCAAGTCCATCATCGCCTGATTGAAATAAGAACACGCGCGCGGATGATCGCTCTCAGCCGCACGGCAGACCAGTTCCGTGCTGATCCTCCAAAGCAGATCGCGCGATTTCAATTCCGAAGGGATCTGTTCAAAGGTGATCGTCAGCAGACGGCAGAGCACACGCACCACATTGCCGTCCACGATCGGCCGCGGCTGATTGAAAGCAATACTGCATATCGCCCCGGCTGTGTAGGGACCAATGCCAGGCAGCGTCAGCAGTTCCGAATGCTCTGTGGGAAACTTGCCGCCGAACCGAGTCACGATCGCCTGAGCCGCCTTGAGCAGATTGCGCGCCCGGTTATAATAACCCAACCCTTCCCACATCTTCATCACCTCCTGCTCAGTCGCCTGAGCCAGTGCAGCTGCGTCCGGCCAGCGTTCCATCCAGCGTTTCCAGTATGGGATCACCGTGGCAACCTGTGTTTGCTGGAGCATGCTTTCCGAGATCCATATACTGTACGCGGAATGCGGTGTGCCGTCGGCTTTAAGTTCGCGCCAGGGCATGGGACGCGCCTCCGGTCTGAACCAGGCTAAAAGTTTATCCGCCGCCAAGCGGTAAGGAAAATCCGGCAAAGAAGAGGGTATCGTTTGTTGAGAAGCTTTTCGCGGGGAAACAGAACGTTTGGTGGCGGCCATATTAGCGCATCCCCATCGAACGGGCGATATCCAGAATGATCTGATCGAGCTTGATCTCCGGCCTCGTTCCGGTGCGTGCCAGCACCTTTTCCACGGAAGGTTTACGGCGCATCATATCCTGGAACCCCGGCGCGTAAGCCTTTTCATACGGAATGAACTCGATCTCCGAACGGGAACCGGTCAAAGCGATCACTTTGCGGGCCAGCTCCGCGATCGATATCTCCAGATCCGTTCCGATATTGAAAACTTCGCCTACTCCCAGCGGCGGATTCCCATCCACCAGCTGAGTCAGCAGCTTGATCGTATCGGCCACATGGCAGAAACAGCGGGTCTGCGTTCCGTCACCGTACACGGGCAGCGGCTTGTTTTCCAGAGCGGCCTTCACGAACCGGGGCAGCACCATTCCATAACGCCCTGTCTGACGCGGCCCCACGATATTGAACAAACGTGTGATCACGACCGGGGTCTCATATTCATGCCAGTACGCCATCGCCATGAACTCATCCATCAGCTTGGAACAGGCATAACTCCAGCGACCCAAATGCGGCGCGCCGATATGCAGGTCATCCGACTCCGCGAACCGCGCCTTGGAACTCTTCCCGTAAACCTCCGAAGTCGAAGCCAGCAGAAACGTCTTTCCATACTTCCGGGCCAGCTCCAAAACCGCCTCGGTCTCCTTCAGATTATTGTGGATCGTGTAAAGCGGCCGTTCCACCACCAGCTTGACACCGACCGCCGCCGCCAAATGAAAAATAATATCGCACTCCGCAACACAACGCTCCAGCTCCCCGCACTCCGAAACACGTGAACGGATAAATGAAAACCGGGGTTCTTTGCGCACCTGAGCCAGATTCTCCTCACTGCCCGTGGACAGATCATCAATGACCGTCACCCGGTCTCCCCTGGCAATCAGAAACTCCGAAAGATGAGAGCCGATAAACCCCGCTCCCCCGGTGATAAGATAATGTTTGCCTGTGCTCAAATGAAACTAACGATTCTTCTGCCGGTAACTCATCGCGCGGCGCACCTCTTCCTCCGCGTCGCGTTTCCGGATATCATTCCGCTTATCATACTCCGCCTTGCCTTTGCCCAGCCCCAGACGGACCTTTACCCGGTTTTTCTTCCAGTACATCCCCAGCGGGATCAATGCCGTCCCCTTGGCCATCACCTGCAGCTCCAGCCGCCGGATCTCGCTCTTGTGCAGCAGCAGCCGGCGGTTCGCCTTCGGGTTGTGATTCAGACGGTTCCCGAAAGAATACTCATCGATGTGCGCGTTATACAGATTGATCTGACCGTTCTCGATCTTCGCGAACGCGTCCCGGATCTGACCGCGTCCCGCGCGGAGAGACTTCACCTCTGTCCCCTTCAGGACAATGCCCGCCTCCACCGTCTCCAGAATGAAATAATCCCGGCGCGCCTTTGAATTGGTTAAAATATCTCCCACAAAAAAATACAAAACCGGAAGGAGGCATCAATGACACACCCGGCTTCCGGATTCCAATGTTGATAAAACTAAGCTCTGCGTTTACGCCGTAAATTCACAGTATAAACCGGGGCCAGATTCTTGTAATCCGCTTCCTCCCAGGAGAGCTTGTCTTCCACCAGCTCCGTCATCGCGATGTCGGCCGCGCCCATGTTTTCCGTGCCGGTCAACAGCGGACGGCTTCCCGAACTCAACTGACGAACTCGTTTCGAGACAATGTTAATGAGAGTATTGGCATCGCCAACCTTCTCCAACGCTTTTTTACAAATCTCAGGATCCAAAGTAACCTCTTTTGAAAATGTTCTATACTTTCTCCCGCGGACTCAGGACCTCCCTGCGTCCACACAAGTGGTTGATTTTATCAAAATTGATCCTCCAATGCAACCGATTATCACAACATTCCATAATTTGAACCACAGATGGACACAGATAAACACAGATAATTTATTGATAATAAATATGTTGTGAAGATATAAAAGATTTTTTGCATCATGCAAATCTCCACAGCTTTCTTCGTCAGCTATTTCCTGAAAAAGAAAGTACCATAAACCTCCCTATCCCTCAAGCAGTTTAAGACAAATCGCCATAAGAAGTTTTTAACCTTATGGGCAGTTTTGGGTTAAAATAACCCTTTTAGCCAACAGAATACAAGAATAAGAGCAGCGACAATAACTCCGCCCAGGAAAAAGTCTAAAACTGCCACTAAACTTCCTATAATCAGGAGTTTTGGTTTTTCACAGCGAATATAGCCCGCTGCGGCAAAAATTATTGTAAAAGTTAATAATATAAGAAATAGTATTGGTAAAAAAGCACCAAAAGGATATACCCATTTGGGCATTACTGATGTCCAATATCCAATAGAATATGCACCATTCAAAATCACAAGGATAATCGCTAAGGTCAAACAAATTTTCCACAAACAGGGGCTGCGATTTCTGTTTCATCTTTCATTTTCTTCCTCCTTTTCTTCTAAATGAATTTCTTGAGGTAAACGGCCCCACCTATTCGTCTCTATTTTTCCATCTTCAAACCAAATATCATAATCCCATTTTATTGCATCAGGTTGTTTCACATCGGGTTCAAACTGGAATTCTTTTCCTTTTATTTTTACAGTTAATCTTCTTTTTTCCGTAGTGCTGACTCTATACATCTCATATTTTTGTGTCATATAAAACATTGCTTCTCCGTTTTTATCAGTAAAGCATGATTTTGCCGTTTTGATTGGAAAATAAAATGTCCCTATCGGATTAAAAATCTTTTCAAATGTGTTATAACGGCGTCCTCTTTCAACTGCTATTCCAATAGCAGGCTCTCCCGTTTCTGTATAGGTGATACTCATCTTTTCTGGGGCAAATGATGAAACACTACCGAAAAGCCACAATAATAACAAAAATTTAATGTTCATCATAATAACTTCTCCAACTCGTTTTTTTGTTTATCGTTCACTTTTTTAATTTCTATTCACTAGCATCCCATACCCATAAGAAGGGAAAAAATGTGTTGTTTTTTATAGCTTACACTCATAAGCTAACCATGTAAAAAACAACGACAAAACAACACGTGATCCTTATACAAATTTTAAACAGCTTATGCAAGCTTTTCGGTGCGCTTTATTTTTGAGGCAATACGTGAGGCAATGCGAAAAAGCGGAAACCCGGACGGAATTCCTTGACACCCCAAAAGAGAGAGAGTAGGCTTGCGGTTCGCCTTTGCGGGCGGATCCCGCGGGCGGCGTGAGGTCTCTATACTTAAGAATCACGTTAACGTACAGAAGTAGTGCTATTTAAGAAATGAAAAGACAGTATCAACCTTCCAAGATCAGACGTATCCGTCAACATGGTTTTCGCAGCCGTATGGCCACTAAGAGTGGCCGCGCCATCCTTTCCAACCGCCGTCGTGTAGGCCGTAAGCACCTGACTCCGGTATAAAGCCCGTTCTTTGAGTCGGTTCGCAAGAGCTGCGCAAATGTCGGCTTTGTCCTATTCTCCTTCTCACCGCTTTGAGCTGCCGCGGGAACGTGTTCTCAAGGTCCAGGCGGATTTTGCGGATATCAAGCAAAACGGAGAGCGTTTCGTAGGACGTCATTTTATCGCTAACTGGCGCATGGAACTTAAAGAGACGGAAGGAAATACTTCCGCGAGATGTTCCAGGTTCGCGGTCGTTGCCGGCAAAAAAGTGGGCGGTGCCGTAGAGCGTAATCGTTACAAACGGCTGCTGCGGGAATCTTTCCGGCTCAATCAGCATCATTTTTCCAACACAGTATCCTTGGTGTTGATCGCCCGCAAGGCGATGCAGGGTAAAGCATTTGAAGATGTGAACAAAGAGTTCCGCTTCTTCTTGAAAAAGGCAGGGTTATGGATCGCCTGAACAAAGTGTTCAGTCTGTTCGTGCTGCTGCCCATTTACGTTTACCGCTGGGGGCTTTCCCCGCTGAAAAACGCCCTGTTCGGTTCTTTTGCACATTGCCGTTACTATCCCTCATGTTCGGCTTACGCGATAGAAGCGATTCAAAAACATGGTGTATTGAAGGGAATGTGGCTGGCGCTGCGCAGGATATGCCGGTGTCATCCCTGGCATGAAGGCGGTTATGACCCTGTGCCTGAATGTGGATGCCATGTCCCGCAAGGGCGGCATGAAGAACTCCGTCCAACACTGAAATAGAAAATCATGGATCGAAAAGCATTTTTAATTCTACTGGTCAGCCTTGGCTTTCTGCTGGGGGTCTGGTATCCGATGACGAATAAGATGTTTCCTCCCAAGGAGCTTCCGGCGGATACAAATACCGTTAAAAACCTGACCTCCCCCACCGATACGAACACGGCAGCGGCAGCTCTTACCAATGCCGCGACCGCTCAAGCTCAAGCCGCTAATACCCAAAGCAATGACTTCCGCTCCTCGGCTGAGATCGCGGCTGCCGCGACCAACAACCTTCCGACGCTGACACTGCCGGAAGGGACCGAAGAGCAATTCGTTGAGCTGGAAAATGATGTCGCCAAGTACGTTTTCACCAGCCGCGGCGGCGGTATCGACCGCATCGAATTGAAGAAATACCCGGCCGAAGTGGATCGTGCCTCCAAGAAAGAGACGCTGACGGAACAAAATTGCGTCCACCTGAATCAGGGAGTCAATGTGCCTATATTCGCGGCTCTGGGCGATCTGAATCAGTCTTACGCTCTGACCAAGAAAGATGATTCCACAGTCCAGGCCACGACACTCCTGACCAACGGACTGACGCTGACCAAAACGATCACACTTTCAACCAATTATCTCTTCAAAACCAGTGTCACTCTTTCCAACTCGACAGAAAATCCCGTGCAGACACCGCCTCTGGAGCTGGTGACCGGCACGGCAACGCCTCTCAGCGACAATGACAGAGGCGATCTGATGAATGTTTACTGGCACAACGGCAGCAAATTAGAGACGGTGGGCAACAGCTGGTTCGCGAACCGTACTCTGGGCTGCTCCATCAGTGAGCCCCGCCCGCTTTATGCCGGCGGTGACGGCATGACCAACGTCATGTGGGTCGCCTGCGCGAATCGTTTCTTTGCCATTGCCGCGGTTCCCGTTCTGGGCGCTCCGAAAGTGCTGGTCCACAAGACTCCGAACCTGCCCCAGTTCGAGCACAGCTCCTCCAAGGGCATCAAAAACGGTTTGCAGGCTTCTGTTTTTTACCCGGAAACGATCTTGGCTCCCGGTAATTCCGTTTCTTATGATTATGATATTTATGCCGGTCCCAAAGAATACAAGACTCTGTCCAAGCTGGGCATCAGCAACGACCTGGATCTGATCATGGGCTTCAGCGGGTTCTTCGGATTCTTCTCCAAGCTCCTGCTGCTGGGCATGAACTGGGTCAATTCCATCACCCATGTGGGCTATGGACTGGCGATCATCATCATCACGATCATCATCAAACTCCTCTTCTGGCCCTTGACCACTGCCAGCACCCGTTCCATGAAACGGATGTCGCAGCTGCAGCCGGAAATGAACGCCATCCGCGAAAAATACAAAGATGATTCCAAGAAGATGAATCAGAAGCTGATGGAGTTCATGAAAGAGAACAAGGTCAACCCCATGGGCGGATGTCTGCCGCTGCTGATCCAGATCCCCGTCTTCATCGGTTTCTACAAGATGCTGATGAGCGCGATCGAGCTGCGCGGCGCGACCTTCCTCTGGGCATCCGACCTTTCCATTCCCGACACGATTTTTGTGATCCCCGGCATCGGACTGCCGGTCAATCCGCTGCCTCTGATCATGGGCGCGTCCATGCTGTGGCAGTCCTCCATGAATCCGCCCTCTCCGGGCATGGATCCCATGCAGCAGAAGATGTTCCGCTATATGCCGCTGATCTTTATCTTCTTCTGCTACAGTCTGCCTTCCGGTCTCTCTCTGTACTGGACAGTGCAGAATATCATCTCCATCATTCAGATGAAGCTAACCAAGACAAACGCGGCCAAGCCCTCGGCTCCTCCGGCCAAAGGCGCGATGAAACCGCTTTTGAAATCACTCCCCGGAACCTCGCAGTTCCGCAAGAAAAAATAAATTTTAACCTGCAAAATTACTATGGCAGATCAACCTAAAGTTATTGTTGAAACCATCCTCAAAAATCTCGGATTCGACTGTGAAGTTGAGGAACACTTCCTGGACGAAGGTCCCCTGCTGGAAATCAAAACCGATGATCCCGGCCGTCTGATCGGACGCAAGGGACAGTCTCTGGTTGCCCTCCAGTACCTGACCAACCGGATCATTTTCAATATCGATCCCGAAGCTCCCAAGGTCCTGCTGGATGTCTCTAATTACCGTCTGAACGCCCGCGATGAGCTGATCCGCAAAGCCAAAGAAGCCGCTGAAAAAGTCCGCCGCTGGGGCGATATCGTTGAACTGGAACCGATGAACGCTTTCGACCGCTATATCGTCCATAACGCTCTGAAAGATGACGAGCAAGTGGAAACATACAGCGTCGAAGTGGAAGGCACCAATAAAAAGGCTATCCTCCTGCGTCTGAAGAAGAACGCGTAGTCTTCCTCCGTGTTCAGCACAGAAAACCGTCAGTATTATCCGCTGGCGGTTTTCTGTTTTATGCAGGGGGCAATTTTTGCTTTGAATGCGGTCGTTTCCGTATTATCATCCCTGTTGAAGCGCAGCTGACGGGATGTCGTCAGTTAGAAAGGTCATTATGAATTATTTGAAAGTAAAACTGTTCGTCTTTATTTCACTGTCTGTGATGCTGTGGGCCGCCGCGGGGAATGCCGCCGATGAGCCTCAGGATACAGCCGCCGCTCAAACTCCCAAGATCGAGATCAAACCCGCCGACACGGAAACGATCCGCTGGTTCCTGCCTTATGAGAAGCCTTTTCGCATGACCGGCTTTGAATGGTTTGAAACCGACCGCGTCTATGAACGTCTGCCGGTGGACAAACCCGAAACCGTCACCCAGTATCCCAACGGCACCGCCACATCCATCCCGGCTGCCAACTGCGGAGCGTTCAATCTCAGCCCGCACACCTCCGGCGGTCAGATCCAGTTCCGCACCGACAGCGCTCATATCCAGGTGAGCGGTGAGCTGTCCGGACAATACCGGGGCGACAATATCTCGCCGCTGGGCAGTTCCGCCTTTGCGCTCTACTACCGGGAAGGTGACAGCGATACCTGGGTCTATGCCGGTGCCAGCCGTTTCAGTCACGCCAAAGACCAGTTCAGCGCACAGGTCGGCGGCACCATGACACGCAAGACGCGCGACTGTCTGCTTTACTTCCCCACTTACTGCGGTGTCAAATCTCTGGCCATCGGCTTGGACAAGGACGCTGTTGTGGAGGCTCCCCGTCCCTGGAAGGATCCCCGCAAAGTCATCTTCTACGGCACCTCTATCACACAGGGCGGATGCGCTTCCCACTCCGGAGCGGATGCCGGCGCGCTGCTGAGCCGCGATCTGGATATGCCGGTCCTGAACTACGGTTTCTCCGGCAACGGCAAAGGTGAACCGGAGATCGCCCGGATGCTGGTCAGCATCAAAGATCCCGCTCTCTACATCCTGGACTATGAATGGAACATCGTAACCGGCGAGGAAATGGCCGCTTCCCTTACGCCTTTTATCGACATCCTGCGCAAAGACCATCCGGAAACTCCCATTCTGGTCATGTCGCACACACCGGGTTCTTTTGAGGGAATTGATCAGGATGACGACTCGCTTGCCCGGTTCAAAGCCAAACGGGAAGCCATGATCCTGGAAGTGCAGAAGCGTCAGGCCGAAGGCGACAAGAAAATCGAATTCCTGGACGGAAATACCCTGCTGGGCGAGGATTGGTGGAACTGTCTGGTGGATGGATGCCACCTCTCTGATTTCGGTTTCTACCGCCAGGAGAAAGTCATGCTCCCGGTCGTCCAGAGAATGCTGAAAAACTCTGGCAAATAATCGGAGAAGACTGGTGAGGTACAAAGTAAAAATAAGAAAATGTTGTTTGATAATTTTTATCATCAGCCTTTTTGTTTTTGGATGCAGTATCTATTTGAATAAATATGTGCTCCCTACAAAAGATTATGTAGATGTCCATATTCCAGTCCAAGCAGAAAGCCAACTGAAAACGAATTTTTTAACCCGTGTAAAAACAGACATCCTCTTTGTAAAGTTAGATTATTTTGAAACCCACGAGAAAAATTTTTATACAAATAATGTTCCCTGTGATCTAAATATAGCGATTTATTCATCCAAAACAAAAGAGGTTTTATTTAAAACAAATATTTATTCCTTGAGTTTTGATTATAGTGACACGATTGGGAAATTAGTAAATATAGAAAAAGGAAATTACGATGTTCTGATAAAGAATGAGAAGAGTTTAACGGAAGCAACAAAATTAAACGATCAGATACCCAGACTAAGAATCGATATCGCATCCATGACAAATAAAAACAGGATGTATAATTTTTTTGTAATAGAAGTATTATCAATGATTGCTGCTTGTATGAGCGCTATCATCTGGTTGAAGAAAAAAGATTGTTGATGTTATTTGAATAGGATAGAAAATGACAAAAACAACATTGTGGATCATTGCATTTTCAGTCATTGGGGTAGCAAATTTGATACTGCTGATTCCTATTGCCTTATTTGCTTTATTCTGTATGGGGGATTTTTCATTAGATGGTTATGATCCTCCCCTTTCTTTTACACAGAAAGAAGTAGAAGCAATAGGAAAAGAAAGATGCCATTTATCCGGAATGACTTTCCCAGAGGATATGACATACATGAATGGAGAATATGATTCACCCCATGGAAGGTATGGGGTTTGGTTTTATGAAGGAGCTTGGAATTATATTTCAACAGAACCATTCAAACTGCCCGAAAAAGTGGATAATTATACACTGTGGACAGAAAATCTTGATATCACTGAAAATAATTTTAGCAAATATTTCAACACAGTGATCAGAGGTGGAACATCTTATTCGAGCGGGACATGGATCACTAATGGATTTGTTTTTGACGCGACCATATTAAAAACGCACGAGAAGTATTATTTACGTCTTTATTCGGCTGATATTGAGACTCGGCACTTAGAGAGACACCTTAGATGTGCAGAGACCCCGGAAGAGGTTCGTACCGCGCAGGAAATGCTCAAGGTATTTGCCAAAGGATATCTTAAAGCTACATGCGAAACTGCGGTTTCAATAGCTAATATCGTGTGGAGAAGATACCCCATTAACTTTTCGCTGGAAATGTTGGATGAAGTGGACAAGATCCTGAAAGAGAAAGAAGATAAATCTCTTATCAACAAAAAGAAAAAAGAACCGGTCACCGACTACTATCGGGCCCAGATATATTACACGACAGGAGAAGTTGAAAAAGGCGATGAATACGCCGAAAAAGCACAGCCCAGGATCAAAGAGGAATCTGTAAAATATCTTCAATATCTTCGGACGATTGGAGTTGGCAGACAAAGCGAAAAAGAAGAACCATAAAAGTCATCAAAAGGTGACGCAGAAACCCAAAACCGCCATAGCGATTTTGGGTTTATTTTTCAAATACTTTGATCAGCTTAGTATTCCGGCTGAAAAGCAGTGATCGTCAGCTTGCCGTGTTTGATCCCTTTGCAGGCAAAAATGCGGTCACTGATGGAACGGATCTCATTAGCTTTGCCGCGCACGATCAGCACCTCCAGGCAGCTTTCATGCGTCAGATGCACATGCGTGGTACTGAGGATGCACTCGTGCAGATCATGCTGGATCTCGGTCAACTGGCTTTGTATGTGCGGAGTGTGATGATCATAAACGATCGTGATCGTTCCGGCCATCTCCTTATCCCCCTTCTGGCTTTGGTGCTCCACCAGCTGATTGCGGATCATTTCCGAAATCAGCTGAGACCGGTTCTCGCGGCCTTTATCCACCATCATCGCGTCCAGCTGTTTCAGCAGCTGGGGAGAAAGAGAAATACTGAATCGAACATGAGGTTCTTTTTTCTGTTTCATAACACTCCGTGACCTTTCATCATACACTTACATTCTCGTGTAACGGGGACCGTCGCCGCCCTGCGGGAAGTTCCACTCGATATTCTTCAGCGGATCCTTCACCTGGCATGTCTTGCAGTGCATACAGTTGGAGAAATCCACCTGGATGTGATCTTCCTCCAGCGTATAGACCTGCGCCGGGCAGAAATGCAAACAAGGTGCGCCGTACTTCGGCAGACACTCCTTGATGCAGCGGTTTTTGTCCAAAATGCGGATATGGCACGGCTGATCTTCCTCGTGCTTGGTGCCGGACATGAAAACATCCGTCAAGCGATCCGGCTGAAGCTGTGAGGTCGGGATATCCCAGTTGTCCGGCTTGCATTCGGACAGAGGGCGCATCCCCTTGTAATCTTCTTCCATGCTCACCTGCCAGAACGGCAGAGCGCCGCACGTTGCCCAGGCAAAACCGGCATTCATCACACCTATGAACATGTGCTTAGAGAAACCGGCACGAACATTCTTCACCCGCTTGAGCTGCTGCCAGACAGGATCGGCTTTCAGTTTCGCGTCATATTGAGCCAGTCCCTGTTTGGAGAAGTCATTCTTCTTCCAGCAGTCCGCCAGCGTCTCGCCGGCCAGACGACCGGAGATCATCGCGATGTGGATGCCTTTGATACGGAGAGAATCCACCAGTCCGCCCGCGTCACCCACGATCATCACTCCGTCATTATAGAGCTGAGGCACGGAATAATATCCGCCCTCCGGGATGACCTTGGCACCGTAAGCCACCGCTTTGCCTCCGCGGATGAAAGCCTGCACGGCCGGGTGCGCTTTGAATTTGCGGAACAGTTTGTGCGGATTGGCCGAAGGATTGGCATAATCCAGACCGTAAGCGTATCCCACCATGATCTGGTTTGGCGCTGTCCAGTAAACAAAACCGCCGCCGTAAGTCTTCATATCGGACGGATAGCCGAACGTGTGCATGATCTCGCCCACACGGTCCGGGTTCGGGGAAACCTCGATGATCTCCTTCACACCCACGGCGTAACTCTGCGGACGGGCTCCGTGCATCTGCTTGCGATCTAACAAACGGCGTGTCAACACACCGAGTGCTCCTTCACCCAGAATGACCGTCTTGGCGCGGATCTCCTCAGCCGGTAAATAATTGCTCTTTTGGCCGCCTTTATGATCCAAACCTTTGGCACCGGTCTTCACACCGATGATCCGTCCAGACGCATCTTCCACCAGTTCCGTCGCCGCGAATCCGGTATAGACTTCAGCTCCTTCTTTTTCACAAAGCTGAGCCAGGTAAATGGTCAATTTGGTCAACGAACCAACGGGATACCCCTCGGCATGCATCAGGCCCGGCACCCAGGGGATCTGCATACCGCCTTTCTCCGTCAGCATGCGGAAGGATTCTTTCTTCACGCGGGCCGTGACGGGCATCTTGCTGATCTCCTCGTCCGTCAGAAGCCCCGCAAATCCGGAGGGATCTATCACCGCTCCGGAAAGGACATGACTGCCCACATTTCTTCCTTTTTCCAGGATCGTCACGCGAGGTAACTTTTCGCAGCCCTGCTTTTTGAGTGTTCTCAGCAGCGATAAAGCCGTGGACAGCGAAGCCACACCGGCGCCTACGCAGAGAATATCGGTCTCAATATAATTTTGTTCTGACATATTCAGTTTCTCCCTCTTTTAGTTACCTGCTTTTGCTTTCTTCAATGCTTCAATGAGCGCCGGGATGATCTCCATCACATCCCCCACGATGCCTAAATTGGCGACTCCAAAGATCGGAGCGTTTTCGTCACGGTTGACCGCGATCACATAATCCGCGCCGGAAATGCCGGCCAGATGCTGGATCGCGCCGGAAATACCAAAGGCCATATAGATCTTGGGCGCGACCGTCTTGCCGGTCTGTCCCACCTGACGCGCGGATGAGATCCAGCCCGCGTCCACACAGGGACGGGATGCCGAGACCGTTCCGCCCAGCAGATGCGCCAGATCTTCCAGCATACCAAAGTTTTCCGCTTTGGCCATGCCTCTGCCGCCGGAGACCAGGATCTCCGCCTCGGCAATGTCGATACTGTCGCCTTCCTTGCGGATGGATTTGACCAGTTTCAGTTTGCGCGCCACCAGCTCCAGCTGTTCCATCAGGACTTCCCCGTTCCGGGAAGGATCGGGTTCATTCGCGCGGAACACACCCGGACGCACCGTGGACATTTGCGGACGGTGATTCGGTGTCATGATCGTTGCCATAATGTTGCCGCCAAAAGCCGGACGCGTCTGGTGCAGCAGGAATGTTTCCTTGTCGATGCTCAGATTGGTGCAGTCGGCCGTCAGACCGGTACGGGCACGCACCGCCGCGCGTGCCACAAAGCTGCGTCCGATCGCGGTCGCCCCGGCCAGGATGACTTCCGGTTTGTATTTATCTATCAGCTTGTAGAGAGCGTCTGTATAGGTATCGGCTTCATATTCGCCCAGGGACGGCTGATCCACCACATAGACCTTGTCGGCTCCATGCCGGATCAGATCCTGAGCCTGACCGCTGATCTGATCGCCCAGCAGTACCGCACACAGCTCGCAGCCGCGGTCGTCAGCCAGACGGCGGCCCGTTGCCAGCAGCTCGAACACGACCTTGTGGATCTTGCCGCCGCGCTGTTCCGCGAAGACCCAGACATTCTTGTACTGTGTCAGATCTGCCGCGTTGGCGTTCTCATTCTTCCGCGCTGTGATAGCGCCGAAAGGACAAGCCTCCACACAGGACATACAGGCGCGGCAGTCACCCACCAGCGTCGCTTTTTTGTCCACCATTTCCAGCGCGCCGAAGGGACATCCCTTCACGCACTTCTTACAGCCTTTACATTTATCTTGATTGATGATGATAGGGGCCTCGTCCATATTATTTCAACGCTCCTTTCTTTTTCAAAGCATCCAGGATCGAGCTCAGGGCTTTGGCCTTGTCGCTCTTCCACACACATTTCATTTCGCAGTCACGCACCGGCGGCGAGAAGATCTTCACCACTTTGGTCGGCGAGCCTTTCAGCCCCAGCCGTTCGGGATCCGCGTTCGTATCCTTGGCCGCCAGCCATTGTGTCTTGGCTTTGCGGGCGTTCATGCAGCCTCTCAGCGAGGCAAAGCGCGGCGCGGGCGCTTCCTTCAAAACAGTCATCACACAGGGGAAATCTCCTTCCCAGATGTCGGAGCCTTCTTCATAGACGGACTCCGCCTGGAAATGATTTCCCTCCACGGTCAGACTTTTGACATTACACAAAAGTGTATAGCCTAAATACTCCGACACACCGGGACCCACCTGGGCCGTGTCACCGTCAATGGCCTGCTTGCCGAAGAGCACCAGATCCGGATGCTCATTGACCTTCTTGATCGCCAGTGACAGCGCGTAAGAGGTCGCCAAAGTATCCGCTCCGGCAAAAGCTCTGTCCGTCAGCAGCACGCCGTCATCCGCGCCGCGAGCGATCGCGTCACGCAGGATCACGTCTGCCTGCGGCGGGCCCATTGTGATCACACTCACACGGGCACCTTGTGTATCTTTCAATTTCAGCCCCATTTCCAGGGCGTATTCATCAAATGGATTGAGAATGCTCTCGACCCCATCCCTCATCAGCGTGTTGGTTTCGGGATTGATCTTTACATTCGTCGTATCCGGCACCTGTTTTATACAAACGATTACATGCATAGCTCAAACAAGATTTCAGCAACGCTTATATGCTTTCCATCTTCTCTCGGTTTAGTTTATAACTCTTAACAAAAAAGAAACCCTCCATGAGGATTTCTTTCGACTTAAATCAGTTTTCTTTTTTCACACAAGAGGCTTCCCATTCACTTTGAGAAACCTTTT
Organism: Verrucomicrobiota bacterium; assembly: GCA_016283885.1. GTDB lineage: Bacteria > Verrucomicrobiota > Verrucomicrobiia > Limisphaerales > UBA1412 > UBA1412. The sequence goes on along the minus strand of JAEENR010000173.1, from coordinate 5,675 downwards.
GCCGTTTCGATAAAAAGAGGAAATCCCCCTTCTTATTTCCAATGACGATATCAGGACAGCCGTCCCCGTTGACATCATCCACGGTGAACTGCGTTCCCACTCCGGAATCCGTATCTATCAGGAACGGGATAAAATCCGCTGTTCCGTCCGCGTTCCGAACCAGTTTCCACCAGTAGAGCACCGCCGGATTGTTCCCTTCCGGGTCAATGGGCGGCTTGTGGGCCCACCACCGTTTCCCGGTCACAAAATCCAGCAGACCGTCTCCATCGATATCCGTCAGAACAAGCGAATGCGCCTGAGTAAAGCGGATACCGTAAGGGCACTCACTGGCCTGTTCGTCCATTAAAATGTGTTTTTCAAAATCGATCTTTCCTTCCGCGTCGCGTTTCTGCTCCCACCAGATCAGTCCGTATTTATGCGGATGCCACACGGTGATGACATCATTCAGTCCGTCGCCGTTCACGTCCGTCACCAGCATCTGCGCACCGCCGTCGGCAAAGGTGAACTTGTGATACTTCCATACAGGATCGCCATCCAGCGATTCCGGCTGCTCCCACCAGCCCAAAGCTTCCACAAAATCTTTGCGGCCGTCACCATTGATATCGCCGATACCGACTCCATGCGTATAGATGAAGAACGCGCCCTTGGCATGGCTGACCTTGTGGAATGTCCACGGCTCGTCCGGATGCTCAAAATTCCATGTCGCGTAGCCCAGATATCCATCTGTGTTGAAAATCAGCTCCGGCCGCTCATCGCCCACAACATCCCGCAGATCCGGCGACTCATTCCCGACCCAGGAATAGACCTCATGCGCGGTCCAGTTCCCTTCCTTGCCTCTGGGATTCTCGTACCAGTAGGCTGGTTTGCCGGGAGTGTCGATGATGAAAATATCATCCCAGTCATCGCCGTTGAAATCCATCCCGTAACAGGAAAACGCGTCGGAATAATCCGCCGGGTCGAAAGTTTTCACCGGGCGGAATGGATGCACCTTCTTGAAATCCGGGCCTTCATACCACTGGCTGCCGATGACCAGATCCTTGTGACCATCCTTATTGAAATCACCCGTCCCGGCGCCTTCCGCGTGGAACCGGTCGGAGAGCTGATGCTTCTCAAACGTCACCTTTGTGTACGCCGGTGCGTCGTCCGAGTATGCCGTCGTCAGCATGACTGCCGCAGCCCAAACAATTGCAAAAAGTTTCAGTTTCATCTTTAAATTTTTTATACCGTCACCGAGCCTTCGATCTTTCGATCGCTCTCAATAAACATCCAGCAGACCGCTCCCAAGAAATAGATCCCTGCCGAGATACAAATGATCATCGGCCAGGAACACCCCATCGTCCCCAGCATCACGCCTGTCAGCGCCGGCATCACCACATTGGCCAGCTGCCCGGCCATGTTCATGCTGCCGGATAACGTTCCGCAGAACACTCCGCCCATATCCGAGCATGCCGTCCAGCTGGGCGGCATCACCAGGTCATTGCAAAAACTGGAACAGCCCATCGCCACCATCGCCAGAGTCGGGCTCCCGATAAAAGCCGACATCGCCAGGAACGCGGACGCTCCCGTGAACCCGGCGGCCGCCATCCAGCGGCGGGCACGGCCGGCCGCACCCATCCTGCGCACCAGATACGCCAGGACATAACCGCACACCAGCGACCCGATACCGCCGAAAAACAGCGGAAATCCGGCCAGGAACGCACCTTTTTCCAAAGTTGCCCCCCGATGCTCCAGCAGGTAAGTGGGCAGCCAGGTGATGTAAAAACAGGCTCCGTAATTCAGACAGAAAAACTGGAACCACAGCAGCCAAACATCTTTGCGCTCCAGTATCCTTTTCCAGGGAACCGGTATCCGAGCCACATTTTCCTCTGGTTTCGGCAAAATTGCCAGCTCAGATTTACTAATTTTTGACTTCTGCGCCGGATCGTCCCGGTACCACAGCCAGAAAGCCGCGGCCCAAACCACGCCCAGCAGTCCAAAAACGATAAAAGCACTTCTCCAGGAATAGTATTTCAAGAACCAGATCACCAGCAGCGGGGTAAAAGCTCCGCCCCAGCGCGCCGCCAGCCAGATCCACCCCTGTGCCATCGTCCGTTCACTCTGCGGCAGCCATACCGCGAACATCTTGGTCATATTCGGAAAGGCTCCGGCCTCTCCGGCTCCAAATAAGAACCGTGTGATCAGCATCGTGATATATCCCCGGACACAACCCGTCAGCATCGTGAATACAGACCACCACAGCACGATCCTCATTAAAATTTTCCGCACCCCGAAGCGGTCCCCCATCCATCCTGTCGGGATCTCAAAAATGCCGTAAGCCAGTGCGAAAGCCGAAAAAAGCAATCCTTTCTGGAAATCCGTCAGACCAAACTCCTCCTGTATCGCCGGAGCCGCCTGAGACATACAGACACGGTCAATATAGGTGATCACTGCCAGTGTCATGGCAAAGAAAATCACCCCGTACCGCACTCGTGTCATGGGTCTCATCCCCGATGCGCCGCCGATACCGTCTGCGTCTGAACTCATATACCGCGCGTTATCTTGAACTTCCCGTTTCCAAAAAGCAAGCTATTTCATTAAATTCAATAATGATAGCGCAGCTGGGCAATAAGCAGGACTTCTCCTTCCTTCGTATACGATCCTTTCTTCCTCAAAATCAACCCCTAAAAAGCCACTTTTCCTCATAAACACACACATTTCCTAAAATTCCGCTTGCTTCCGGGGCTGTCCCTGTTTAGAGTAAGCCCTGTAGTAGAGGTTACTAACATCGAATTACGAATTATGAATTTTATTTCTAAAACCAATGTCGTGGCAGCGGCCGTATGCGCCGCCTGTCTGTTTTCTCTGACACAAACCCAAGCGGGTGAACCGGATCCCCGGTATGGTATCCATGACCGCAACCGTCCGGTACCTGTCCAGGTCGATCCCGGCTATCCCGGGACTCAGGACAAGACCGGCAAAGCTCCCCAGGGCGCGGTCGTTCTCTTTGACGGCACCAACCTGGATCAATGGGTCGCTATGGACGGCAAAAAGACCAAGTGGATCGTCAAAGACGGTGCCATGGAATGCGTTCCCGGCTCCGGCTATATCCGTACCAAAGACAGCTTCGGCGACTGCCAGCTCCATGTGGAATGGGCCGCTCCCGCCAAGGTAGAAGGTGACGACCAGGGCCGCGGCAACAGCGGTGTCTTCCTGGGCGGCGACCGCTATGAAGTCCAGGTGCTGGATACCTACAACAACAAGACCTACGCCGACGGTTTCGCCAGCGCTATCTATGGTCAGTATCCTCCCATGGTGAACCCTATCCACAAACCCGGTGAATGGAACACCTACGACATCATCTATATCGCCCCGCGCTTCGACGGCGACAAACTCGTTTCCAAGGCACATATCTCTGTGATCTTCAATGGTGTAGTCGTCCAATGGGATCGCGAGCTGACCGGCCCCACCGGACACCATGAACGCCCGGCATACAGACCGCATGATGTGCGTCAGCCCATCGCCTTCCAGGATCACGGCAATCCCGTCAGATTCCGCAACGTCTGGATCCGCGAGCTGAACCAATAAGGAACACAAAGATGCCCGTATTTGAACGGGTATCCGATCATTCTTTCAGAGACGAGCTCACCGCTCGTCTCTTTTTTTTGATTTTGATGCACACGGTTTTGCGTTCCGTCCTTCACAGGACAAGAAATTTATGCTATCTTGCAGTTACGGCGTGGTATCACGTCCTATCCGATCATGAGCGGCATGAATGAAAAAAGAATGAAACTGGGGGTCCTGGGCTCCGGCAAAGGCACCAATCTGGTGGCTATCGCGGAAGCAGCGCAAGCCGGAGAGATCCCCGTAGATATCGTACTGGTGATAGCGGACTCACCCGATGCCGGCATTCTCAGCCGTGCCGAATTTTACGGGATACCCGCCCGGTATATCTCCGCGGGCAGTTCCAAAACACGTCTGGACGGTGAAGCGGAACAGGCTTATATCCAAGCCCTTAAAAATGCCGGTGCGGAATGGGTCGCCCTGGCCGGGTTCATGCGGATCGTCAAAGCGGATTTCCTGAAAACTTTCCCCAACCGCGTTGTCAATATCCATCCTTCCCTTCTGCCTGCGTTCCAGGGACTTCATGCCTGGAAACAGGCTCTGGACTACGGTGTGAAAATAACCGGCGTGACCGTTCACTATGTGGATTCCGGTGTGGATACCGGCCCCATCATCGCCCAGACGGCCGTCCCTGTCCTGGAAGGAGATACCCCTGAGACACTCCACCAGCGCATCCAGATCGAGGAGCACAAGATCTACCCTGCCGTTCTGAAGCGTTTGGCAACTCTTTCATAACTGACTTATGGGATTATTCAAGTGGTTTAAACCCGGAGAGATCCAACTGGAAAGCGGCAGCCATTTCGGACCTTACCGTCTGCACGAACTGATCAACAGCGGCGGTCTGGCTCAGCTGTGGCTGGCCTCCAACAACAAAGAAGAATCCTTCGCACTGAGGATCGCCCATCCCGATCTGACCAGTGTAAACCGCAAACGCTTTATCCAGGGCTGCGAGGCTCTTTCGCAAATACCGGCCCATCCCAACATGATCCAGTACATCGCTCACGGCAAATGGGAGCGCATCCCGTATCTGGCCATGGAATACGTCGAGGGTGCCAACATGAGGGAGCTTTTTGCCGCGGAAGATGATATCCTGATCGAAAAAATCTGGGATATCCTCTTTGGCTGTGCCTCGGCGCTGGAACACGTCCACGAGAACGGATGGCTTCATCTGGACTACAAGCCCGAAAACATCGTCATTTCACGCGGCGGTCATCCCAAACTCATTGATTTCGACCTCTGTGTGCCCAAACCCGACAAACCGGTGGAACTGAAGCCCGCAGGCACTCCGGCCTATATGGCGCCAGAGATCCTTCTGCACAAACCGGCAGATCAGCGGGCGGATATTTTCGCCTTTGGAGTCATTGCCTACGAACTCTTTACCCATAAGCGGCCCTTTATTGGAGAATCCTCCGAAGAAGTCCTGCGCAAGATGCTGGACGAGCGGAGCGGTCTGGTGCCTCCGCGCGAATATAATCCCGATATTTCCAAAGGATTGGAAAAAGTGCTGCTGAAATGCCTGGAACGCAATCCCGATAAACGCTATCCCCACATGAGCGTCGTGATCCGCGATTTGCAGCAGGCTCCATAATAAAAACACGAATAGATACTGTAAATCGTTTGTAATAAAGAATTTTTGAAGATAAGTACAACCTGTGTTTCTCCGTGTCTTCATTGTAAAGTCCTGAAAGGACGGCAAATCGAACAATACCAGCGCAAAAAAATAAAAGAATTTTATTTGCAAAAGAGGGTGTTATGAGGTTATATTAAGGACGTGCAAGGTGCGTCAACACCCTGCACGTGTTGCTCGGATTATTTGATCCGATTCATTATCAGCGTAAAGCTGATAATAATGATGATTGCTAACATGGTCTCAAAGTCATTGGTAATCATCTTTTTTTTTCACCACCTTTCCTACAGTTACTCATTTTCCCCTTTCATTTTTGAAAGTATCGAATGAATTCATAGGTCAGGAAGTGTGATGAAGACAAAAGACTCCAACACGCGCTTTCACCCGCAACAGGTTGATTTTAGATTATTTGTTGGAGAACATCAAATTTTTTGACAGGATTTACAGG
>JAEENR010000172.1 GCA_016283885.1 Verrucomicrobiota bacterium | reverse complement strand
GTGGCGGAGTGCAGTTTTCTGATTTTCCCCTCTGTGTGGTATGAGACATTTGGTCTGACCCTGATCGAAGCCATGGCACTGGGCAAACCGATCCTGGCTTCCAATTTAGGCGGACGGCCGGACATTATTCAGGATGGTGTCCAAGGAGTTCTGTACGATCCTTTTAAACCCGGCGCGCTGGAGGAGGGCATCCGCCGGATGATCTGTATGAGCCCGGAAGAGAGACGGCAAATGGGTCGTGCCGGGCGCGAACGCTACCTGCGGGATTTTACGCCGGAAGTCAATTACCGGCAGCTGATCGAAATTTATCAAAAAGCTATGGCAACACGTGCTTGACGGCATGGCGGATGTTCCCTAAAATGTTCGTCCCACTGTGGTGGTTTCTTTTGGGTGGCCGCGGATGGGTTAAGTTTCAAATTCGAAAGGTATAATTTGTGAATGTAAGTTTGGTAGATTTAGCACCTTGCAAAAAGTTGCTGAAAGTGGAAGTTGATGCTCAGGCTGTGACAGCCGCGATCAATGAAACGATTGATCTGTATCAGAAAAACGTAACGATCCGTGGATTCCGCGCGGGCAAAGCGCCTCGCGAGAGTGTGGCTAAACTGTATGAGAAAGCCATCAATGACAGAACCAAGGAAGATCTGATCCAGAAAGGACTGCGCAAGGCTGTTGACGATAATAAGCTGAGAACCGTAGGAACTCCCCGTTTGGAGGAGGATACCCCGCTGGAAGCGGATAAACCCTTTAATTTCAATCTGACGGTAGAGCTGGCCCCTGATTTTGAGCTGCCTGAATACAAAGGCATCCCGGTGACGATCGAAAAGACCGTTGTGGACGACAGCAGTGTGGATAAAGCGATGACCGTCCTCCGGGAGCGTATGTGCTCCTATAAAGACGCGGCCAAAGCTGCTGAAAACAAAGATGTTGTCGTGATCAACTACACCGCTACCTGTGAAGGCAAGGCCATCACGGATATCGTTCCGACCGCGACCCGTATTGCCAAAGCTGATAACTTCTGGGTGCGTATCGACAAGGATTCCTTCCTGCCCGGTTTCACTGAGCAGCTGATCGGCATGAAAGCCGGTGACAAGAAGACCGTGAGCGTCACTTTCCCGGCGGATTTTGTGGAATCCGAACTGGCCGGAAAGAAAGCTGATTTTGAAGTGGAAGTCACTCTGGTGAAGGAAGTAGAGCTTCCTGAGCTGAACGATGACCTGGCCAAACTCTACGGCCTCAAGACTGTGGAAGAACTCAAAAGGAATGTCCGCACTGATCTGGAACTGGACGCTCAATACAGAGAGAGACAGTCCATTGAAAGCCAGATCGCCAAAGCGCTTCTGGAAAAAGTGAATTTCGACCTGCCCGACAGTCTTTTGGAATACGAGACCGCTTCCATCGTGGAACGCATCGTCCGTCAGAACAAAGAACGCAAAGTGCGTGATGAAGTGATCAATGCCAAGATGGGCGAGATCCGTGAGAACGCGGCCAAACAGGCAGCAGACAATTTAAGAGTGAGCTTTATCATCGACAAGATCGCCTCGGTGGAAAAGATCCAGGCATCCGAAAACGAGTTGAAGACCCGTATCGCGACTCTGGCGCAGATGAACAAGATCCCTCTGCAGAAGTTTGTCAAACGTTTGCAGGAGAATCGCGGCATCGGTCAGATCGCCTCGGAGATCGTGCGCAGCAAAGTGATCGAGCTGCTCAAACTCCACGCCGTGGTCAAGGAAGTTCCCGCGCCGGCGGAGAAAGCCTAATTTCTCTCCAGGAAATCCACGGACGATGTGACAAAATGATTTAAGAAGTAAAAATATGAAAAAGAAATTAACATTACTGCTGATCGCCGTCGCGCTTTGCGTCGGTGGGTTTCCCGTTTATGTAAACTCGGTCTGCGCGGCTGAATCCGCGGAGATCAAGAATGCCGTCAAGGATACGAAAGCGGAGATCTCCTATCTCAAGTCGGAGATCAAGACGCTGGAGTCCAATCTTTCCTCGGCCAGAAAGTCTCTGGACAAGGCACGCCGTTCCGAGGACACTCAGCGCGCGCTGTGTGATGAGCTCTCCACCCAGATCGCCAACAAAAAGGGCATCTACAAGCTGGCGGAGTCCCGCATCGCCGCGGGCAATACACGCGCCGCCGAGGGGCAGGCCGCTCTGGCGGCCGAGATCCAGGAACTGGAAGACAAATATACCGCCTCTCTGGAACAGTGGGAGATGGATAAACTGGTGGCCAACGACAGCAATACCGTCATCGAGATCAACAAAAAACTGATCGCGCAAAGGAAGAGCCGTCTGAGACAACTGGATGCCCGAGTGGATGCTTTGAAGTCATCTGACGCGGATGCCGCTCTGGCTCAATACCGCGAGGAAGTGGCCAAAGCTGAAGCTGCCGAGAAGGCTGCCCAGGCCGCCGCCGAACAAGTCGCTAAACTGCAGGCCGAGGCCGCCGAAAAACTGGCTCAGGAAAAAGCCAATACGGAGGCGCAGGCCGCTGAGGTCAAGGCCGCCGCTGATGAAAAACTCCAGGCAGAAGCCAAAGCGACCGCCGAGAAGCTGGCTAAAGAAAAGGCGGAAGCGGAAGCCGCTGCCACGGAAAAAGCGGCTCAAGAAAAAGCCGCCGCTGAAGCTAAAGCCAAAGCCGAAGCAGAGAAGGCCGCCAAACTGGCTGAAAAGGAAGCAAAGGCCAAAGCGGAAGCCGAAGCCAAGGCCCAGGAAAAAGCAGCTCAGGAGAAAGCCGCCGCTGAAGCTAAAGCTAAAGCCGAAGCAGAGAAGGCCACCAAGCTGGCCGAAAAGGAAGCAAAGGCCAAAGCGGAAGCCGAAGCCAAGGCGAAGGCCGAAGCTGAAAAACAGGCCAAAGCTCAAGCGGAAGCGGAAGTCAAAGCAAAAGAAAAAGCCGCTGCCGAAGCTGAGAAAGAGGCTAAGGCCAAAGCCAAAGCTGAAGCCAAGGCCGCCAAGAAAGCGGAAAGAGAAGCCAAAGCAAAGGCCGACGCGGAAGCCCGTGCCGCGGCAAAAGCCGCCAGACAGGCTGAAAAAGAGGCTAAAGCTCAGGCCAAGGCAGCCAAAGCCGCTCAGGAAAAGGCGGCGGAGGAATCCCGCAAGATCGCCGAGCAGGTAGCCAACGAACGCGAAAAGAATAAGGATATCCTTCCTCCGGCGAATACAGCAGTCATCCTGCCGGCGAACGCGACTACCAAAGAGACCAAATTGCTGGAGCTGCTGGAGATGTACCGCCAGGACAAGATATCTCCGCGCGAGTATCAGGAGCGGCGCTCTAAGATACTGAAAGACGAATAGTTCATTTTCTTTGTATTACAAAGTTGTTTTGTGCATAACAGAGGGACAGCGGGTGCTGTCCCTTTTTTCGTTTAAAAAACCACAGATCCACACGGACAGGCACAGATATTTTTATCAGGATTTGATTCATTTTGACGGTATATTCAAACTTGAATTTTCTGAAAAGTGCGCTATCTTATTCAACGGGTACCCATTCAACGCAATGGGCAAATACGATGAACACACTCAAAACAACTTTCGGGCTGCTGGCTGTGGTGCTGGCGGCGGTGCTGGCTCAGGCGGAGCAACCAACCATCAACTGTAAAATAGACGGAACCAATCTGGTAGTGACCTATACGGGAACACTTTATCAGAGTGAGGACGCGGTCAACTGGACAAAAGTGGATTCGGCTTCCAGCCCTTATCGGGCGGCGGTCGAAGGTAAAAGTCTCTTTTTCTGTGCCAAAGGGGATTCCGAGCATGAAAACTTCACGATCCCGCTTTCGGATACGGTGAATTTGGACATGATCTGGATCAAACCCGGTACATTCATCATGGGCAGTCCGGAAGATGAGCTGGGCAGAGGGTATGATGAAAACCAGCATGAAGTGACACTGACGCACGGCTACTGGCTGGGCAAGTATGAAGTCACACAGGCTCAGTACGAAGCCGTGATGGGAACCAATCCTTCCCGGTTTCAAGGAGATGACCAGCGGCCGGTAGAGATGGTGTCCTTTTATAACGCGATCGACTTCTGTTCCAGATTGACAGCCATTGAGAAGGCGGCAGGCCGTCTGCCGGAGGGGTATGAATACACTCTGCCGACGGAGGCGCAATGGGAATACGCCTGTCGTGCCGGAACGACTACGGCCTTGAACAACGGGATGGATCTGTCTGATAAGTGGAATTCTCCCGAAATAGACGAATTAGCGTGGTGTACGATGAACAGCGATTCTACATATCCGGTAGGACTAAAGAAACCAAACGCCTGGGGCTTGTACGATATGCACGGGAATCTCCTGGAGTGGTGTCTGGATTGGTATGACTTTTATCCGACTGAACCGGTGACGGATCCTACAGGTCCGGGCAGAGGCCTGTATCACGTCATACGCGGCGGCAGTTGGAATTTCGCGCCGTTTGGTTGTCGTTCGGCATACCGCAGTGATTACAACGGCGCCTACGGTGTTTACTTTTGCGGTTTCCGCGTGGCTCTTTCTGTCAGCAAGAACATCACCGTTCCGGTTTCGGAGACGGTGAACCTGGACATGGTCTGGATCGAGCCGGGTACCTTTATCATGGGCAGTCCGGAAGATGAACTGGGCAGATGGGATGATGAAACGCAGCATCAGGTAACCCTGACAAAGGGCTACTGGATGGGCAAGTATGAAGTGACTCAGGCACAATATGAAGCCGTTATGGGGACGAATCCTTCCAATTGGAAAGGAGCCGATCTGCCGGTGGAGAATGTCAGCTGGTATGACGCGACTAATTTCTGCGCCAAGCTGACAGAAATCGAGAAGACGGCGGGTCGACTGCCGGAAGGGTATGAATACACCCTGCCCACCGAAGCACAATGGGAATATGCCTGCCGAGCCGGAACAAGAAGTGCCCTGAACAGCGGAATGGATCTGTCAAATTCGGAAGAATTTCCCGATGAGTATGAATGTCCCGAAATGGATGAAGTGGGCTGGTATTGGTACAACAGCGGCAATAAGACTCATTCGGTAGGTCAAAAGCAATCGAATGCCTGGGGGTTGTATGATATGCACGGAAATGTGTTTGAATGGTGTCTGGACTGGTATGGAGATTATCCGGCATCATCCGTAACAGATCCCACGGGGCCGGCTACAGGTGATTACCGTGTCATACGCGGCGGCTGCTTGAACCGTGACGCGGACCGCTGCCGTTCAGCGAGCCGACTCACCCACTACCCAGACAACTACTTCATCGACCGCGGGTTCCGCGTGGCGCTGGCTCCGACTCCGGTTGAGAGCAAGGATATGACCATCCCGTTATCGGAGGATGTGGATCTGGACATGATCTGGATCGATCCGGGGACGTTCACGATGGGCAGTCCGGAAGACGAACTGGGCAGAAGGGATGATGAAATGCAGCATCAGGTGACCCTGACCAGCGGCTACTGGCTGGGCCAGTATGAAGTGACTCAAGCCCAGTACCAGACCATCATGGGAACGAATCCTTCTTATTTCAAAGGAGACGATTTGCCGGTGGAGCAGGTCAGCTGGGATGATGCGACGGAGTTTTGCAAGAAGCTGACGGAGATCGAAAAGACGGCGGGCCGTCTGCCGGAAGGATATGAATATACCTTGCCGACCGAAGCGCAGTGGGAATACGCCTGCCGAGCCGGAACAACGACCGCTCTGAACAATGGGAAAAATCTGTCAGATATAGAAAAATGTCCTGAAATGGATGAAGTAGGCTGGTATTTGCACAACAACGATAGCAAGACCCATCCCGTGGGACAGAAACAGCCGAATGCCTGGGGATTGTATGACATGCACGGGAATGTAATGGAATGGTGTCTGGACTGGTATGGAGAATATCCGACATCATCCGTAACAGATCCCACGGGTGCCAGTACGGGCTCGGACCGTGTGATACGCAGCGGCAGCTGGTACATCCGCGCGGACTGCTGCCGTTCAGCGAGTCGGGGCTACTTCAATCCGGCCCTCAGCTACTACGACTTTGGGTTCCGTGTTGCTCTCTCCTTTTGCAGTAAAGAATCTGAAAACAAGGATATGACCATCCCATTATCGGAGGATGTGAACCTGGACATGATCTGGATCGAGCCGGGCACGTTCCTGATGGGCAGTCCGACAAATGAACTGGGCAGATATGATGGTGAAACGCAGCATCAGGTGACCCTGACCCAGGGCTACTGGCTGGGCAAGTATGAGATCACCCAGGCACAATATGAAGCCGTGTTGGAATTGAATCCTTCCTGGTTCAAAGAAGCCGATCTGCCGGTGGAACAAGTGAACTGGGATGACGCGATGGAGTTTTGCAAAAAGCTGACGGAGGTCGAGAAGACGGCGGGCCGACTGCCGGAAGGGTATAAATACACATTACCCACCGAAGCTCAATGGGAATACGCCTGCCGTGCCGGCACGACAACGGCTCTGAACAACGGAAAGAATCTGTCAGATGTGATAGAATGTTCCGAAATGGATGAAGTGGGATGGTATTGGTACAATTGCGATGACATGACGCATCCGGTAGGGCAAAAGAAGCCGAATGCCTGGGGGCTGTATGATATGCACGGGAGTGTTTTGGAATGGTGTTTGGATCGATATGAAGAAGATTATCCGACTGAACCTGTGACCGATCCCACAGGATCGAGTGCAGACTTGAACTTCATCTTACGCGGCGGCAGCTGGGGCGATGCCGCGTGCAACTGCCGTTCAGCGTGCCGGAATTACGGCGCCCCGGACGAGGTTTATGCCAATGTCGGTTTCCGCGTGGCACTGGTGCCGGTTCAATAGAATATTTGAAATAAACATATTAAAAACATGAATGTAAGCAAATTAACATCCGGTCTTTTGGGACTGGCATTGACAGCGGCGATGGTTCAGGCGGATGGGCCTACCATCAGCTGCAAGATGGATGGAACCAATCTGGTAGTGACCTACACGGGCGAGCTTTATCAAAGCACGGACGCGGTCACCTGGACAAAGGTGAACACGACTTCCAGCCCTTATCGGGTAGCGATAAGGGACAAGAAAATGTTTTTCTGTGTGAAGGGGGAAGCTGTGGACAGAAGTTTTTCGATCCCATTAGCCGATGGTGTGAATCTGGACATGATCTGGATCGAACCGGGTACTTTCATAATGAGCAGTCCGGAAGATGAACTAGGCGGAGTCAATGATCCCCCTCAGCATCAGGTGACCCTGACCCAGGGCTATTGGATGGGTAAGTTTGAGGTAACTCAGGCTCAATATGAAGCAGTGACAGGAGAAAATCCTTCTTATTTCAAAGGAGTCGATCTGCCGGTGGAGCAGGTGACTTGGGAGGATGCGATGGCTTTTTGCGCCATGCTGACCGCTCAGGAGAAGACCGCGAGCCGTCTGCCGGCGGGGTACGAATACACTCTGCCGACCGAAGCACAGTGGGAGTACGCCTGCCGGGCCGGAACGACGACGGCTTTGAACAGCGGAAAGGATCTAACAGCGCAATACGAGTGTACTGAAATGGATGAAGTAGGATGGTATAAGTACAACAGTGATGGTACTACACATCCGGTAGGGCAAAAACTGGTCAATGCCTGGGGGCTCTATGACATGCACGGGAATGTATGGGAGTGGTGTTTCGATTGGTCCGGTACGGTTTCAGCTTTACCGGTAACAGATCCTAAGGGACCTGAAACAGGATGGTGCCGTATTGTACGCGGAGGCAGCTTAAGCTACTACGCGGAAGAGTGTCGTTCAGCGTACAGACAGTCCCGCTTCCCAGATTACAGGTATAGATGTTACGGGTTCCGTGTGGCTCTTTCTTGTGTTCAATAGATGACTTTGGAGCTTTTTGATATTTTAATGGCTTAGAACTGTGTGAGATAGTTTATGATGAAAAAATTAGATTACAAAATACTGGGAGCGTCCTGTCTGACTGCGGGATTATTATTCGCGTCTTTTGAGATGTATGCTGTGGTACCCAGTCTCAGCTATGAGGTGAATGGGAATGAGCTGATAATAGATTATACAGGAACACTCTGCCAGAGCAGTGACGCTGTCAATTGGTCAGAAGTGGGATCAGGCTCCAGCCCTTACAAGGTAAAAATCGCAGACAAGAAACTTTTTTTCTGCGCTAAAGGGGAATCCGATAGCAGAAATTTCACGATCCCATTGGCGTATGGTGTGAATTTGGACATGATTTGGATCGAACCGGGCACCTTTATGATGGGCAGTCCTGAAGGTGAACTAGGCAAACGAAACAATGAAACTCAGCACGAAGTGACCCTGACCAAGGGCTATTGGATGGGTAAGTTTGAGGTGACCCAGGCCCAGTACGAAGCAGTGATGGGAACGAATCCCGCCTGGTACAAA
>JAEENR010000171.1 GCA_016283885.1 Verrucomicrobiota bacterium | reverse complement strand
GGCTCCAGAATGGGGACTGTCTCGCCCTCGGTCAGATCAGGCACTTCTAACCGATTGCTGGTCAGGAATTCATAAAGGAACCAGAGAACACGGCACCAGTCCTCTTGGCGATATTCGCGGACACACTGCAAAAGCGTTTCCTGGGGAATGACTTCAAATAGAGCGGAGAGAATGCCCGGGTTTACCGTGTCATGCTGCAGGGCAAACCGCAGATGCGCAGTGTCATCATCACCCGGCCAGTATGCCGCCGGGTAAGTCTCTTCCACCTGATTCTCCTGGATGACGTACCAGAAACTCTCGTTCTCGCCGATGTAGGAGATGTGCCAGTTCGGGATGACGGCCAGCTGATACTTCTCCGTCAGAAAGGCATAGCCGGCCGGCCGCTTCTGGCTGGAAGAGGCCGAAGTCACGCCGAAGTTTTTGAAGTCATTGATAAACATAATGCGTTACTCCTGATCCGGGAGATAGAAGTCGAAATCCGCGTCGCGGTCGCAAGTCAGTGTCCCGTTTTCCAGCTTCAGTTCCGCCGCCTGGATGGAAGAACGGCGGAAAGTGTAGGGAAGGACTCCGTTTTCATCCAGTTGTCCTTGCAAGTGAGAGGATCGGCCCGGATGGGTAAAGTAGAAAATGTAGGCTTTTTCACCTTTGCCCTCACGGTCTTTGACCACGATCACGTCCCCGTGCGCGCCGGACGGTGTATCTTCGGGGCGCTTACTGGGTTTATCCAGGATAAGTCCCTGCCGGGTCCATGTTTGAGCGTCATCAGAGTGATAGACGCGCATTCCCTGCCATTCATCGGTCAGCATCCAGTAGCTTCCCTGGAAGCGGAAAGCCTTGGGGCCTTCGTGGCCGCGGCCGTCAATGGCGGGCTTGTCATGCACCTTCCAGGTGAAGAGGTCATCGCTTTCGGCGGTCATGGTCACACTGCCGCGGCTTTCGTCTTTGTACCAGATATGCCATTTACCGTCAGGCATCTGCATCAGAGATGCGTCTATCACGCTGGCCGAGTCTATTTTGATGAAATCGTCGAATTTCCAGTCCCACAGGTTCTTGGATGTATAGTGAGCCAGCCGTTTGACCCCGCCCCAGTGGATGCGGGCTCCCTGGATATAGGCGACAAAGAGATGATAAGTCCCTTTGAAATAAACCACATCCGGCGCCCAGAAAGTGTTGCGTCCCGGTTCGATGTTCAGATCCAGACTGCCCCGATAGACCCAGGTGCGGCCGTGGTCATTGGAGGAGGCGACCCCGATATCGCATCCGTAGCAGTAGGCCACGTCGGGAGCGTCCACATTGGCGCGCCGGGCGGTGTAGAGCATCCACCAGCTTTTTTCGGCACGGTTCCAGACGACGACCGGATCGGCCGCGCCGTCAAACATCGGATCCCGGTAGAGGGGAGCCGGAGCCTTGGCCGTTTCAGCCGCGGCGGACGGAGCCGGTTGAATAAAGGAAAAAGATAAAGCTAATAGACTGATATAAAATAATTTATTAAGTTTCATATAAAAAGTTCCCGGTAATGACAAGAAACCCCCTGTGCGGTGATCCGTAAGGGGGTTTTAGCTTTATCAAAAAGATTTTCTATTGAGAAGCGTCATCCCTGTATTGAGGCTGATCTGTATCGGCTTCCCACGTACCGGCACTGGGCGCGTCCGTGCGGTGCGGTCTGTAGTCATTGTTCCAACGGGCTCTGCGGCCGTCGTCATTAGGATCGACTGCTACTTTGCGCATGACACTTTCCGCGTGACCGTCCACATAAGCAAAGTTGCCGCGGCGGCTGTGGCGGGCAGAGGGCCACTGGTCGGGCTGAGTCGGATCGATACTGCCGTCCCAGCTGTAATCGGAGCGGCTGTCGGCGATCATGATCATGCCGGAGGGATTAATAACCTTGCTGACAGCGACTTCACCTTTACCGGTGCTGACCACGCAGTCACCGCCCAGACCGTAATCCGGATAGCTGCCCAGCTGAGTGGAGAAGAGAGCCCAGTCATTGTAACCGTAGCTCATGCCGGCTGCGTTCGGACCCGCTTTGAAATGATACTTTCTGTCCTTGTCCAGAACGATGCGCTGTTCCTTGATGTTCTTATTGCTGTTGGTCTTGGAACCGATCTCCCACCAGTAGTCGCGGGAAACGGAAGGGCAGTTGAAGATGCCGACATTGGTGCCGATAGCGGTCGCCAGACGGGTGGGCCACATATATTCCAGACCGGTCGCGCCTTCCACATTGATGCAGCCGGGGAACTTGGGATAATCCGTTGTATAGATACCCATAGCCAAACCCAACTGTTTCAGGTTATTACAGCAGGAAGTGGATTTCGCTTTGGCTTTCGCTTTGCTCAGAGCCGGCAGGATCATTCCGGCCAGGATGGCGATGATCGCGATGACCACCAATAACTCAATCAGAGTAAAACCCTTAGATCTTTTAGAAAACGTTTTCATCGTAAATTCTTTTAGTTAAAAGTAAACTGTATCAGCTTGTGAATCTTAAGACTCTGTGTCCTAACGGAAATACAGCACACCAACCCTCATTGTAGGGGCAGAAAAGAGAATTTCAATCTATTTTTTTGATTCATTTAAAAAACTGCTGAATACAAAAAAGATAGCTATTAAAAAAGATTTTAGGAAGGGAATATCCCATTTTTTTCTGGATTTTAGCCTCTTATATTGATATCTTAGCTGACGGCGTGCTACGTTTCTTGAATTTTTAGTGGATTGAAAGCGGTTTTGAATCAAAACAATGCTTGCCGCATCAGCATTGAAATTCAACGAATGTCTGTGCGTATGTAATTAATTAACAAAAAATAGTCTGACTATGAATACTAAATTGCTAACAACTGCGCTGGTGCTGGGGTTGGGTGCTTCCGCTTTCGCGGCGGAAAGTGCGACTCTGAAGCATCGGTACAGCTTTGATCCGGCCGGCTATGATGCTGAAGGGCGTTTGACCTTCGAGGATTCCGTCGGCGACAAAACAGGTGTTTGCTATGGTAATGCGTACATAGATGATATCTATGATCCGGTAACTTATGAAGTCATTGGCTCTCAGATGGTATTATCAGGTGAAGGCAACAGAGCTTCCTTTACGGACGGCTCTTTTGCCGCGCTGCCCGCGAATATCATGAGCAGCTTCTCCTCCTTCTCCATTGAGATGTGGGTCAAGTGCACGGGCGATCAGGGCAACTGGATGCGTCTGTTCGATTTCGGTAACTGCTTCACTACAACAGATGATCTGACCGGTGAAGTACTCGTCAACGGCGGTCATAACTACACCATGATGACCTGGCGTTCTTCCAATGGTACACTGCGCAACGGTGTGCGTCTCTATTGGGATAATGACTCGCAATTCAGAGAGGATGTAGTGGATGCCGCGGTGCTGCCCATTGGTGACGACGTGTTCCATCACATCGTTTACACTTATGACAGTGAAACACAGACCGGCAAGATCTACACCGATGGCGCGATCGCCGGTTCCGGTTCTCAGGAATTCAATCCGACCCAGTTTGGCGATATGACCAATATGTGGCTCGGCAAACCGCAATTCAGAGATTACTATTTCCAAGGCAACTATGATGAATTCCGTATCTATCAGGGGGTGCTGAGCGCGGCCGAAGTTTCCAATAACTACAAACTGGGCGCGAATAAGCTGGGCGATCTGGGCACTCTCCAGAGCATCGAGATCACCGCTCCCAAGAATACTATTTATAAGAATGAGCATCTGCCGCTGACGGTGAACGCCACCTTCAGTATAGCCGGTGTCATCAATGTGACCGGTGACTGCACATTTGCCAATACGAATCCCGAAGTGGCAAGCATCACCGACGGTGCTGTTCTGGGTCTGGCCGCTGGTACAGCCAAATTCACGGCGGATTATCAGGACAAGAGCGCGACCTTTGAGGTGACCGTGGTTGACGAAGCTCCGACACTGGAGCTGGTCCACCGCTATTCCTTCAACGGCAATGCCAATGACAGCGTGGGCACCGCCAATGGTACCCTGGAAAACGGCGCGACCATTTCCGGCGGTAAACTGGTGCTGACTCCGTCCGACAGTGCCGCTGCCAATGGTCAATATGTCAGCCTGCCTCTGCAAAACTACTTCGATGGACAGCTTGCGGCGACCATCGAAATCTGGGCGCAGATCGACAATGTGAACCAGGATTATAACTGGTGCAGATTCTGGCAGTTCTCCAGCTCTATCTCCAGCTTCTACCTGACTCCGCGCGGATCTACCGTGATCAATTCTTACCTCAAGACTCCTTATGGAGATAATGAGATCGTAGGCAGCGGATACGCGGCTGGTTTGGAAGAAAGCGTTGTGGCTCACCTGGTGGTAGTCGCTGACGGTTACAACAAGAAGTACAGCATCTATCGTGACGGCAATCTGCTGGTCGAAAAGAGCCTGGATCTGGTCCCCGCTGACCTGGGCGCGCTGACACTGGCCCGCATTGGTGCTAATGGTGCCAATCCCGGTCTCTTCGGCAAGATCGATGAAATGCGTATGTACAATGGCGCGATGACGGTAGAAGACGTTCGTCTGAGCTATGCTTCCGGTCCCGATACTCTGCCTTCTGAAACAGGTGAACTCCAGTCTGTTTATGTGAAACTGGCAAATGGTACGACCACTATGACCGAGAGTACCTCCTCTCCGTTCAATGTGTACGCGGACTACGCAAATGTCAAAGGTGTCATCCTGGATCCGGCCGAAACAACGGTTTACAGCGTGGATGAAAATATCGTTTCAGTGGTTAATGGTAAACTTTATGCTTATGAAGTCGGTACCGCTACCCTGAATATCACTTACCAAAACTTTGCGGGAAGCAGCACCATCACGGTGACAGCGATGCCCGAAGCCATTCTGACCCACCGCTACAGCTTTACCAGCGACGCGGCCGATTCCGTGGGCGGTGCCAACGGTACTCTCCATGGCTCTGCCACGATCGAGAACGGCACTGTGGTGCTGGCCAGCGGCGGTCAATCCGGCACAGTGGATCCGGATGACGCTGTTTCTTATGTCCAGCTGCCCGCGAACCTGATCTCTGATCACGAATCCATCACGATCGAAAGCTGGGTTCGCGTTGACACTCTCCAGATGTGGGCTCGTCTGTACGACTTCGGCGGCAAGGAAAATGGTTCCGGCACCAAGTATATGTTCATGGCTCCTTACAATGGAACAACAGGCGGCAGCTCCTTCACCTTTGTGACTGCCGGTCAGGGCGCGGCTGAACAGCAGCTGTGCAAGGGCGGTTACTATCTGCCGACAGGCGAGATGGTCTATGTGGTGATGACCCTGCTGGGTGACGCCAATCTGGCTCGTATGTATGTGAATGGCACATTGATCGTTGAAGCGGATGACATCAGCAACAATCCGACCAAGATCGGTTCGATGCCCTACTGCTATCTGGGCCGCTCAATGTATTCTGCTGATTCTATCTTCACAGGCGCGATCGATGAGTTCCGTACCTGGAAGGGTGTTCTGACAGCCAAACAGATCGCGGCCAATTATGTGGCTGGTCCGGATCAGATCGCTGGTGACTTAGGTGATCTGCAAGGCATCCGTGTGGTGCCTGATACTCCGGCTTCAGCTCCGGGTCTGGCTGCGACCTTCACTGTCTATGGCGATTTTGCCAATATGAAGGATGTACCGATCAACAGTGTGGATGGTGTGAAGATCTCCATTGATAATCCCGCTTTCACTCTGCTGGACAATCACTCTTATACCTGCGCTACTATCGCGAAGGGTACCCTGATCGTTGCCTACAGTGGTTTTGAAGCCACCGCCGCGAT
>JAEENR010000170.1 GCA_016283885.1 Verrucomicrobiota bacterium | reverse complement strand
AAACACTTGACATTTATTTTTTGAAATATTAAAATCACCAGTACCGGGTGTAGCCCGAAAAGCACAATTTTAAGTAGAGTAAAATTGATGAAAATTATGAAAAATATTTTAATGAAGATGGTACTGTTTTGCCTAGCTTCAATGTTTATTGTTGGTTGTCAAACAGTAAATTCAAATAATAAAAAAGTAATAAGTGAATTTAATTCTCTTGTATTAACTAAGTATAACACAACTTATTATTCTGCAGGGTGGAATACGGGGACTTGGTTTTATATAAAAAATAGAGGTTCAGTTGACATTAAAGAAGCAGAGTTCATAGTGTTCTTTTGGGATAAGGATGGTTTACCTGTTTCAATTAATGTTGGTCTAGGTGAGAGCTATTATATGGTTGGGAGTTTTAAAAATTTAAAAGCTAATTCAACACAATCTATTTCATGTCAATATGATAGTTTTCCTAGTTATATGATTTGTTCTCGTTATGCCAATAACCCTTACATGAAATTTGAATTTTTGAGAATGGAAGATTTTAATGGCAATGTAATTGTTAATACAAATTGTATTGAAACTTTAGAAAAATATAAAACTGGTTACAAATTGAATGAAGATGAAAAGAAGGAAAATTATGCACCTCCATCGTTTGGATTTCTAAACTAGATTGTAACGATAGTTTTGTGTTAAGATCCTCAGAGAAAAAACCTCTGGGGATTTTTATTTTTTGTTGAGGATGAGGACGGCTTCTTCGCCGATGGACGGGTCTTTCTCCAGCGAAAGATGCTCCCGGTACTGCAGACGGATGGCGCGCAGAGTACGCGTCCAGTGGAGGGTCTTTTTCTGTTCGCCGTGAGGCAGATCCGAGCGGCCTCTCGATTGCAGGGCCAGACTTTCATCCAGGATGAAGTCCGCTCCCGTAGCCGTGGTGAACGCCTGGAAATGACCCGGTTTGTATCCCAGCAGCCCGGCGCAGAGCTTCAGCGAGGTCAGTGAGAAGATCTGCAGGTGGCGGGGCACTTCCAGTCCGCGCCAGCACTCATGTGTCAGCCCGTGTCCCAGACTTTCGCTGTTGGGAGTCACGATCACCAGTGTGCCGCCGGGCCGGAGTATCCTCAGACATTCGCGCAAAACACCCAGCGGATCAGGAAGATGTTCGATCACATGGCGGAGAGTGACCGCGTCAAAGGTATGCGCGGGATAGTGACGGCTGAAAAGGTCGCTCTGGTGGACGTTCAGGCCGTAAGTCTCGCGGGCGCGTTTCAGCGCGTTAGCGTCAAAATCCAGACCTTCCGTTTTCCAGCCTTTCCCGGCCATAAAGTGCAGATACAGCCCGTCGCCGCAGCCCACATCCAGCAGCTTGCCCGAGAACAGGTTATCCAGATAGAGCCAGCGCATCCGGTTCCGTGCCTGAGCCAGTCCGACTGTCCATTCGGGCAGACGCGACAGAAGGGTGTAAGCCGTTTTCACGCACTTGCGCATCAGACTTTCGCCGGTGCCGCCGTGGGTGTAGTAATTTTGATAAGCCTTGCCGATATCCTCCTGAACAGGAGCCGGATTCAGCCAGAGCAGACCGCAGTTCCCGGCCGGGCATTTGCAGAGATCCCATTCGCCGGGCGCTCCAAACAGCTGATCTTTCAGCCGGCTGTAGAACATTTCGCCCCGTTCGCCGCAGAGCGGACAGAACGGCCTGGCTTCTGTCTGGATGGAAACGGTCTGATTTTTCACAGGGATCGGCTTTTTTCAGGTGAACAAAGGTGACAGGTGACCGTGTGTCCCGGCGAGACTTCGGTCGGGACCGGAGCTTCCCGGCGGCAGCGCTCGGTGGCAAAAGGACACCGGGGATGAAAGTGACAGCCGGCCGGCGGATCCACCGGGGAAGGTATCTCGCCCGAAAGGAATATCTTCCTGGCTCCGGAGCTTTTTTCCAGAGAAGGGACCGCGTCCAGCAGCGCTTTTGTATAGGGATGGAGCGGCTGATCGTGGATATCCTGGGTAGAGCCTTGTTCCACGATGCGCCCCAGGTACATGACTGCGATCCGGTGGCAGATATGCTGAACGACCGCCAGATCGTGAGAAATAAAGAGATAGGAAATGCCCTGCGCTTCCTGGATATCCATGAGCAGATTGACGACCTGCGCCTGGATGGAGACATCCAGAGCACTGACCGGCTCATCGCAGACGATCACACGGGGATCCAGGCTCAGGGCGCGCGCGATGCCGATGCGCTGACGCTGACCGCCGCTGAATTCATGGGGATAGCGTTTGGCCAGTTCGGGATCCAGCCCCACCGAGTGAAGCAGAGCGGCGATTTTTTCGGAGCGCTCCTTCCGGCCGGAGCAAAGATGATGGATCTTCAGCGGTTCACTCAGGATCTGCTCGATGGTCATCAGCGGATCCAGTGAGCCGTAGGGATCCTGAAAAACGGTCTGGATATGACGGCGGTGTTCTTTCAGCGCTTCACCTTTGAAGGTGGAAATATCACGTCCTTCAAACAGGATCGTTCCGCGGGTAACGGGAGCCAGTCCCAGGATCGCACGGCCCAGAGTCGTTTTCCCGCAGCCGCTTTCGCCCACCAGTCCCAGAGTCTCGCCGGAATGAAGCCGGAAGGAGACACCGTCCACCGCGTGAACGAACTTTCCGCGTCCGGCCGGGTAATAGACCGCCAGATCCTGAACAAAGAGCGCGGCCGCCGCGGCGTTTGAGGATCCCTGCCGCGACGGCTTCAAATCATTCAGATCGTTACGCTCTTCGTTAGGCATATTATTTATTTCTTGAGGGCGATCGCTTTCCAGATGAGAGCCGGATTATTGGTGATGATGGCATCCACACCCATATCCAGCAGCTCCTGCGCTTTCTGCATATTGTCAATGGTATAGACAAAGACTTTCAGACCCTTTTCGTGGGCATACTCGATGCCTTCTTTGGTAACTCTGGAATCCCAGGCGGCTCCTTTGACATTGAGCTTGAGCATGGAATCTACCCATTCTTTATCGAGGGCCAATTTCTCTTTGGGGACTTTCACGCCGTCGCGGGTGCCGATCGGTCCCAGCGCCACGGTGATCTGCTCCGGCAGGACCTTCTGCATATCGGCCAGGAAGTTCCAGTTGAAGGACTGGACGACCAGGTCATTGACGCAGTCGAGCTTCTTGAGGACAGCGGCGCACTGTTCCGCGCTGCCGATCTTATGTTCGACCAGGGTGATGCCGCCGTCGGCCTGGATCGCGGTCAAGGCTTCTTCCAGAGTCGGGAGCGGAGTTCCCTTGTAGATGGGGGCTTTCCATTTGCCGGCATCCAGCTGGCGCAGCTGCTCAGAGGTCAGATTGCCCAGAGCGGTGTTTTCGATGTCGAATTTCTCCTTCACGTCTGTGGTGCGGTTCAGGTTGCCGTCATGCAGACAAAAGAGGACTCCGTCCTTGCTGGTGTAGAAATCCAGTTCCACCATATCCGCGGCGGCCCACTTGCCCCACATGAAGGAGGGGATGGTGTTTTCCGGCGCGTACATGGAGAAACCGCGGTGGGCTACCACGATCGGGCGGTCGGCTTTCATCAGTTCCACGGCACGGCCATCGGCGGCCTGAGAGTCTGACGCGGTGAAAAACAGTGCCGCGGCAAAAGCGGCTGTGGATAACAATTTGATCGTATTCTTTTTCATTTTGATATGATTTATATTTTTGGTTTTAAATGGTTTAAACTTCGGAGCGGCTCCATTTTCCGATGAAGGCCGCCAGCTCTTCCGCTGTTGCGCTGCGGGCTTCTCTGACAAAGAACCCAGAACAGGCACAGCCCAGTAAAAGTCTTTCCCGTTGTGAAAGTTTCAGCAATGTTCCAGCGCAGAAACCGGCATTGAATCGGTCTCCGGCACCGGTGCTCTTCTTGGGTTTGGGACAGTAGGGACCGGCCACGGCATAAGAACCGGAGGCATCGGCCATGGAGGCGATCTTCACACAATGGATGGAGACTGCGCTGATGCCCAGCTTGGCACGGATGGCGGCAGCCTGGTCGGCGATGCTTTGTTCGGTCTCTTGTCCGGCAGGCAGTCCCAGCACCCGGCTGACGACGTTGGCTTCCACGCCGTTCAGTCCCAGGATGGTTTCCACGTTGCTCTCGAACTTGCTGACGACCTTCAGCATATCGGCGATGTCAGCGTCCGCGCGGCTGGAGGGATCCACCAGATCCAGATAGAGGGGGATCCGTTTGGGCAATTTGCTGAAGACTTGCGTGTTCAGCTTGTCCCAGCAGGCGGTCATGTGCGGATACAGGCTCCAGTCCGTCATGGCCAGGAGTCCCGCCTTTTCGCAGCACTGCTGATAGAAGCCGTCCGCCAGCATGGAATCCAGATATTCGGGGGTGAAATCGGCCAGCTGGGAGACCGCACTGAGCATATACTTGCCGTCGGCGAACTCAAAGGCCAGGGTCCGTCCCGGAGTCGCGCCCCAGGAACGGCAGCTGGCGCACTTCTTGACCAGCCCGGCGAACGCGGAGTGGATCGGCTCGCCCAGTGTGGCGAACGCGTGCAGGGGGATCCCCAGCGTGGCGACACCGTCACCCAGGTTGACCGTGCATCCGCCGGCATCCATGCGGTGGACAACGATCTCGCGCAGACTGCTTTTACCGGCGGCGGCCGAGACCAGCTCACCGAAACGGGCGATAGTCCCCACGGGTGTCCATTCTTTCAGGCTGGAGCGTTCTTCCACAACGGAGATGATCTCATCCACGAAACCGTCGAATCCGGCCACGATGGGCAGGCTTTTCAGTTCCGCGGAACGTTTACCAAAAGTTTCTGATAATTGAGCTAATTCATTCATAGCGATTGATTAAAGGGGAAGTTGATTATTCTCTCCGGGGTTTTTCGGTGTTTCCGGCTGAGGAGTTTCGTTCAGGATGCTTTCAAAGGATTCCTGGCGGAAGAGATCGGAGGTATCTTCTTCGGCGGGTGCTTGTTCCTGCTGTTCAGCGGAAGGCTCGGCCGGTTCCGGCGGCAGAGGTTTCTGCTGCGGTATTTCCGGGGCTTGTTCAGTGACAGGCGCGGCTTCTTCCACCGCCGGTTCTTCCATGGGAGCGGAGCTGCTGGAAGAGAAGGTGTTTTCCATGTTGCTCTGAGTCACCACGGGAGCGTCTGACGGCATTTTGGCCTCGCCCTGGGTAAATTCAATATTTTCTGCCAGAACCATCGCTTTGCGAACCAGTTGTCCCTGGTAGTTGAAGCCCGGAGCGATCACCCGGCTGATCTTGGTGCTGGGATCCGGGGTCGGTGTATTAGGCGGCAGGACGTGTTTTTCCGGGTCATACGTATCGGTCGGAGCCGGCAGGAAAGGCTGGAGTCCCGCGCGCGCGGCGAATTCCAGACAAGCTCCGCGGAAACGGCGCATTTGCTCAACGATCTCCGGTTTTCCGGAATGGATGCCCGCGTTGGTCAGTGCCAGAACATGATCCATGATGCCGATGCCGGTGCTGAGCCAGTCGTTCTCGATGCGGTGCAGCTTGTCTATCTCTATCTGGAAGGAGCTTTTTTCATAGCTGACCGCTTTGGATATGCGCTCCGCAAAGTCCTGGGAATGAGCCACGATCTTGTTTTCCGCGTCGGAAGCGGCTCTGGCGGAGGCTTCTGTCATTTTCTGGACGTTGGCCAGCGAGGCAATGGCACTGTTCATGCCGGCGGAGAAGGTGTTCATCTGCTGGATGCACTCGCTCACGCTGCGGAGACCATCCAGCTGGGAGAGCGCGGCGTTGTTTTTGTTTTCCTGGAACCAGGGCAGGATCGCTATCCAGGCACCGCAGCCCAGGATGATCGCCAGCGCCCAGCAGGCCGAACCGCTGAGAGGGTGCTGCGCGAACGCGAGAATACAAATAGAGGCCAGGATCAGTACCGCGTCGGCCACATAGAAGGGCATCTTGTTGACCGAAG
Organism: Verrucomicrobiota bacterium; assembly: GCA_016283885.1. Taxonomy (GTDB): domain Bacteria; phylum Verrucomicrobiota; class Verrucomicrobiia; order Limisphaerales; family UBA1412; genus UBA1412. Next base: position 580 of record JAEENR010000170.1, on the reverse strand, counting down.
AGGTTGTCGAAGCCGTTGACGGAGTCGTCTTCTGAAATTCATTCATCGCCTGATGCTACCTTTTATGAGGGAAATTGTGAAGTTTTTTATGACGGAAAAGATTTTCCGGGAAGTGTCTTGATTTCATGAGCGGAGTCTTTTAGCCTGTGTGACAGCGCGAAGTGTGCTGTCAGAAAATAGATTTGTTATGATGCGAGTATTTTTGGGTTTGGTGATCTTTGCCGGGATCTGTTTGTTGTATCTCAAAGAGCCGGTTTGGGTTTTGGTTTATGCCGCGGTGGTCAACGTATGGACGTTCCTCGTTTTTGCGTTGGATAAGCTTTCCGCCGTAAAAGGCTGGTGGAGAACGCCGGAGAACACTCTCCATTTCTACGCGGCTCTGGGTGCCAGTCCGGCTGTCCTGCTGGGCGAGGTCATCATCGGCCACAAACGGAGCAAATCTTCTTTCAACCGGGTCTTTTACACGGTCGTCATCCTCCAGATACTGATCATCGGCGGACTGGTTTATTGGAAGATGAAAAATCCATAATCCGTTCTGACAAAATAATAAGAAACCCCGTGATCCTTTTTGTGTGAAGGC